>JAZBPL010000094.1:0-40180 GCA_036351635.1 Desulfotignum sp. | reverse complement strand
CACCCTGTTGAATGGTCGATTGGGAATTTCCCCTGAAATGGCAATCCGGCTATTTCAAAGAGCAATTCTCAAGGTCAGGTATTGAAATTATATCCATGGTTTTTCACAGTCGTGAATACTCCCCTTTCGGATTATCAGTGAGTGAGGTCAGACGACTTCCGAAACCCCTTAGAATTAAAAATAATCATATTCATATGTCTTAATAAAAAATATGAATGTTATATTTCTTCAGTTTTTGATGTAATCCACTTTTTGAAATTCCCAGAATTTTAGCAGCTTCAGATTGGATATTACCTGAAATTTTCAAAGCATTCAGTATTAATTTTTTTTCAACTTCTGCCAAGGTTTTTGCCAAACCCAAACCATCGGGAATTTCACTCAGATCAAGGTAAGATATAGGAGCCGATTGAATATGAGAGGGAAGATCCGCAGGGATGATTACGTTGCTTTTGCAAAAAACAACAGCATGAGCTATTGCATTTTCAAGTTCTTCCACATTACCATTCCATTTATAATTGCATAAAATATTGACTGCTCTCGGCGATATTTCAGACACTTTACATGAAGGTTGTGATGCGGTTGTGTAATGTTTCAAGAAATGTTCAATCCACAAAGGAATATCATCAGTACGTTCTTTTAGGGCGGGGATTTTAATTTTAACCACATTGAGTTTATAATACAGGTCTTCTCTAAAACGACCTTGATTGATTTCTTCTTGGAGGTTTTTATTAGTAGCTGAAATTAGACGTACATCGAGAGGGATAAATCCCATTCCATCAATCTTTTGAAGTCTTTTTTCCTGTATTGTTCTTAACAATTTTATCTGGATAGTTGTTGGAAGTTTGTCAATTTCTTCGAGAAAGAGGGTTCCTTTATCTGATATTTCAAGTTTGCCTTTTATTATATTTTTGATACCAATTTGTCCCTCTAATTCTTGGCCAAACAATTCGGTATCAAGCATATCTGTTTCGGCACAATTGAAAATTACATATGGATTAGTTTTTCTTCCAGAAAAATCATGAATGGCTTTAGCGATTAAATCCTTTTCAGTCCCGCATTCAGCTTCAATTAGAACATTAGCATTTGTGGGCGCAATTTTTTTTATTGTTTCACGAATAGCCTGAATTGATTGGCTTTTTCCAATGAGTTTATCATAGATTAATCTGGGGATGGTAACCTCACAAAATTATAAGTTGAAATTTCTTTTCAGCAGTTACAATAATTCAAGTGCACTGTTTGGTCGGGCCAGTCAGTTATCTTAATACATTCGCGTGGATTTCATCGTGAAGTTGTGGCCCAGCAACTTCAATTGCCAATTCGATTATATCATGAATGTTTCGACGGCTATAGTTGGTTCCAAGCCACCATCCTGGAACGACTTCAATCGAATGTTGTTCTGCCAAATCAGGACGACCTGGATATAGCTCATCTTTAGTTCTCGCAAGGTAACGCCTTTTCTTGCCATGTTTACGTGATGCAAATCTATCAAGAAATCCTTTGTCCTCTTGAGATAGCAATTGAAAAAGTTTTGTCATAACTTCTCTGGCTGAACGAGCGTGGAACTCTTCTCCATTGAATCTCAAGTAAGAGCTATTAAACGTTCGTGTGAAAATTGAACGAGATCGAATATTAGATGGTTTTATTGGAGATTTGCTTTCAGGCTCATATTGTTCAAAATTTTTGCTTTTATGAATTTGCATTTCCAGAAACTGACTACATACATCCAAATCTGGTTTATACCCACAAAGGTCTTCAACTTTTTCAGCAAGCAAATCTAACAACAAGGAATCCTGATCTTTAAGCAAACCTTCCCATGCTTTTGGGAGATTTGTTTCGATAATTCGAACTCGGGCAACATTTTGATAATCTGAACGTGCCGCCTTTAATGCGGCTCCTGAGCAAACATTGTCGTAACTTAAGTATTTGTTGAGTCTGCTTTTAGCCTCGGAAACATCTCGCTCCAATAGATCAAGTTTATATACTCTTCGTTCATCGTAACGATCTTGCTCCCCAGGAAGGTAAAAGCTCCACTCTTGGCCGTCCGTCAAAATAGCCATCGGCACTCCAAGATGGAATGCATATTCGAATAATTGACGATCTGCTCCTTCGGACAACCCAACCTTTTTGACCTCGATAAATACCGATGGTCGATTTTCAGGATGGCATAAGGCATAATCAACACGTCGACCTTCAACGGAAAATTCAGGGATTACAATGGAAGTATCGAAAACAGGCCATCCTAATGCATGCAAAGCAGGTAAAAGTATTCCTTGTGAAACAGCCGCTTCTGATGTGAATTTACCCTCACGGAGACCATGCCGAACTTTTTCAATGTGATTAGCGATTGCCATTTCGATTCCTTCTTTTATGCCCAACAAGTTAATGTGTTGATCTGTGAAACTTGCATATTGTAATGATATCCGACCAAATTTGTTTAAATTTTATTCAACTTTTCACTATCAGTAATTACTAAATATGTAAAGAAATATTGGCCAGGTTATCTGGCGCATAGTATGGCCGTCCGTGCCCTTTGAAAGATATCTTCTGCCGGCACTGCTTTGGCTTTCCCTTCCCGCAGATCATTCAGCCTGCGTTGGGCTTCCTGCACCCAAAGTTGCAGATTTTCCTCTTCGGACGGTGCATCCAGTTTTGATGGGCTTAGTTTCATGATCTCAGCTTCGAGTTTTTTGGGATTCATGGAATTTTTTCCTGAAAAAAAATAGTGTTACAATCTGGGTCTTGAATATTGTAATGAAATTTGGCCAAAGAATCAAAAAGTATATTCAATTTACCTGTGTCAATAATTCCCGGATATGTAAAGAAATATTTGCCAATCCAGCCGGGTGATCGAAGGTAAACATGGGTTCGTCTGCTGTCAGAGTCCAGTGGGTGGCGGTGCCTGTTGTTTGAACCCTATTTTGCCGCCGGCTGTTACAGGGAGTTGGGCATGCCCTGCGGTGCGAACGTCAAACTGTCTGAGGACATACCTGCCCGCAGTTTTTGACGTTCAGCAGGGCATGCCGTACTCCCTGTCAGCCGGGGCAAACAGGTGAGAACAACAGGCACCGCCACCCACGGGTCCATTCCACAGCACCCCCGCCTGCAGCCGACCCGACGCAATTCTTCCGCACCTATCCCGCCCCATCCCGGAAATCCCCGCAGGAAAATTCTGGAAAAATTGTTAAAAACAGGATATACTGCCAGGATTGATTTTGCATAATCGGGGAAGGTTATGGGCGTAATTAAAGGCAATTTATGGGTGTAATCAAAGACTGGTTCAGACGGTATTTTTCAGACCCCCAGGTGGTCATCCTGGCGGTGTTTCTGGTGACAGGCATTGCCACTTTTCTGTTTGCCGGCCGCCACCTGGTGCCGGTCATTGCCAGTTTGATCATTGCGTATCTTCTGGAAGGGGTCACCCAGTCCCTCCAGCGCATCGGGGCTCCCCGGATGCTGGCGGTGGGCACGGTGTTTGCCATATTTTTTCTGGTGCTCCTGGCATTGCTGTTCTGGCTGCTGCCGGTGCTCACCCGGCAGGCCACCCAGCTGCTCCAGGAGGTGCCGGACATGCTCAGTGCCTCCCAGGCCCTTGTTCTGAGCCTGCCTGAGAAATATCCCACCTTTTTCAGTGAAGTGGAAATTGAAAACGTGCTCAACCAGATCCGGCGGGAGGCAGGCAACTTTACCGACAAAATGCTGCGCCAGACCCTGTCATCGGTGGTCGGCATCATCACCCTGGTGGTGTATATCGTACTGATGCCGCTGCTGGTGTTTTTTTTCCTGAAGGACAAGGCGTTGATCATCGCATGGATCCGGCAGCATCTCCCCCGGGAGCGTGGCCTTGCCAGCCGTGTATGGCAGGGGGTGGATGTGCAGCTGGGCAATTTCATACGGGGCAAGTTCTGGGAAATTCTGCTGATCTGGGGTGCCTCCTACCTGACATTCATGCTCATGGGACTCAACTTTTCTTTGCTGCTGGCGTTTCTGGTGGGGGTTTCTGTTCTGGTGCCCTATATCGGAGCGGCTGTCATGACCTTTCCTGTGGCACTGGTGGCCTATTTCCAGTTCGGCTGGACCGGGGATCTGGCATGGATCATTTCCGCTTATTTAATCATACAGGTCCTGGACGGTAATGTACTGGTGCCGATTTTGTTTTCAGAGGTGGTCAACCTGCATCCCATTGCCATCATTGTGGCGGTGCTTTTTTTCGGCGGTGTATGGGGGTTCTGGGGCGTGTTTTTTGCCATTCCCCTGGCCATTCTTTTCCAGGGAGTTCTCAATGCCTGGCCCAAGCACATGGATGACGCGGATGCCGCATAACCATAAGGAAATATGATCCATGGGACTGTTTCATCTGCAATCCGTATTTTCCCCCACAGGGGACCAGCCCAAAGCCATCGAATACCTGGCCCGCGGGGTGATGGACAACGAATCCCACCAGGTGCTTTTGGGGGTCACCGGATCGGGCAAGACATTTACCATGGCCAACATTATTGCCCAGGTGGAAAAACCCAGCCTGATCATTGCCCCCAATAAAACCCTGGCAGCCCAGCTGTACAATGAATTTAAAGCGTTGTTTCCGGAAAACTGCGTGGAGTATTTTGTTTCCTATTATGATTATTACCAGCCCGAAGCATATGTGCCGTCCAGCGACACCTATATCCAGAAGGACTCCTCCATCAATGACATCATCGACAAGATGCGCCATTCCGCTACCCGGTCGGTGCTGGCCCGGCCGGATGTCATTGTGGTGGCATCGGTGTCCTGCATCTACGGTCTGGGGGCTCCGGAAGATTACCTTGATCTGCGCATCACCCTGGCCAGGGACATGGAAATTTCCCGGGACAAGGTGATCCAGAAACTGGTGGAAATCCAGTATACCCGAAATGACACCGATTTCCACAGAGGGGTGTTCCGGGTCAGGGGCGACCGGGTGGAAATATTTCCGGCCTATGAAGAGGACAAGGCAGTGCGCATAGATTTTTTCGGGGATGTCATTGAAGAGATCTGTGAGATTGACCCCCTGAAAGGAGAGGTGCTCCATACCTTTGAGCAGACAGCCATCTATCCGGCATCCCACTATGTGACCAAGCGACAGACCCGGAAAAAAGCAGTGGAAGGAATTCTTGCGGAACTCAAAGAGCGGCTGGACGTGCTGCGGTCTGAGAACCGGCTGGTGGAGGCCCAGCGCCTGGAGGAGCGGACCCGTTATGATATGGAGATGCTCAATGAGATCGGATACTGCAACGGTATAGAAAACTATTCCCGGCATCTCACCGGCAGGGCACCGGGAGAGCCGCCTCCCACCCTGCTGGATTATATGCCGGATGATTTTCTTTTGTTTTTTGATGAAAGCCATATTTCCGTATCCCAGCTGGGGGCCATGTACAAGGCGGACCGGTCCAGAAAGCTGACCCTGGTGGAATATGGATTCCGACTGCCCTCTGCCGTGGACAACCGGCCCCTGAAATTTGCGGAGTTTTCAGCCAGGACATCCCGGATCATCTATGTGTCTGCCACCCCGGCGGATTATGAACTGGAAAAGGCAGGCATCCGGGTGGCGGAGCAGATCGTTCGCCCCACAGGCCTGCTGGATCCCCAGGTCCAGGTCCGGGATGCCAGAACCCAGGTGGATGATCTCTATCAGGAGATAATCAAACGGGTGGAAGCCAATGAACGGGTCCTGGTGACCACCCTGACCAAACGCATGGCCGAGGACCTGACCGAATATTATGCTGATCTGGGGATTAAGGTCAAATACCTGCATTCCGATATCGCCACCATGGAGCGCATTGAAATTATCCAGGACCTGCGCCAGGGCGTATTTGATGTGCTCATCGGCATCAACCTTCTCAGAGAAGGCCTGGACATACCTGAAGTCTCCCTGGTGGCCATCCTGGATGCAGACAAGGAGGGGTTTTTGCGGTCATTCCGGTCTTTTGTCCAGATTTTCGGCAGGGCAGCCAGAAATGTGTTCGGGCGGGTGATCATGTATGCGGAAAAAGAGACCCGGTCCATGAAAAAGGCCATGGATGAAACCCGCCGCCGCCGCAGGATACAGAAAGCCTATAACGATGCCCATAACATTGTTCCTGCCACCATCCAAAAACAGCTCAACGTGTTCACCTATCCCAGACAAGGCAGTGAGGCGGCACAAGAAGCCGCCTCGGTGAATGAAGAGATAAAGGCCTATGATGCAGAGGAACTCAACCTGGAGGACCTTGTCCGGGACCTGGAATGCAAGATGAAAAAGGCAGCGGAAAAGCTGGAGTTTGAACAGGCAGCCCGGTACCGGGATAAGATCAGGCAGTTGACGGAAATGGTGCCGTTTTGACCGGACCGGACACGGCACTTGCGGAAAAATATCGTCAGGCCCCCCACAGGCCCGGGGTCTACCTGATGAAAGATGCCAGGGCAAAGATAATTTATGTGGGAAAGGCAAAAGACCTGAAAAAGCGGCTGGGGTCCTATTTTGCCAAACAAAATCACACTGACGGCAAAACCGCGGCCCTGCTGGCCATGGTCAGGGACTTTGACCTGATCATCACTGCATCGGACCATGAGGCTTTTATCCTGGAATCCAACCTGATAAAAGAACACCGGCCCAGGTATAATGTGCTGCTCAAGGACGGCAAAAATTATCCGCTGCTGCGCATTGACATAAATGCACCCTTTCCCGCCATCCAGCGGGTGCGCAAAATAAAGAACGACCATGCCCTGTATTTTGGACCCTATTCCTCTTCCGGCAGCGTGACCCGGACCCTGCGGCATATCCAGAAAATCTTCAAGCTCAGAAAATGCAAAGACTCCCAGTTTAAAAACCGGTCCCGGCCCTGCCTCAATTATCAGATAAAAGAATGTACCGGGCCCTGCTGCCAAAAGGTGGATGAGACAGCCTACATGCAGCAGGTCAAAGATGCGGTCCTGTTTTTAAAGGGCAGGCCCGGACAGGTGATGCAGAAGTTAAAAAATGAGATGCAGGCCCATGCAGCCTTTCAAGAATATGAAAAAGCGGCCCAGAAAAGGGATGCCCTGTTTGCCATAACCAATATCATGGAAAAACAGGTGGTGGTGTGCACGGACCTGAAGGACCGGGATGTGATGGGCTTAGGTGCCAGAGAAGGGATGGCTGTCGTCACGGTGATGCTTGTCCGGTCCGGCCGGCTGGTGGATACGGTGCATTATTCCCTGGATCCCGGGTTCAGGGAAAACGATGAAATCCTGCGGGCTTTTTTGTGGCAGTATTATGGCAAAACACGGTTTTTGCCGGATGAGGTGCTGGTGGACCGGGAGGTTGAAAACCTGGCAGACCTGGCATCTGTGCTGGGCGAGAAAAAAGAGAAAAAAGTGAAGGTGCATGTGCCGGTGCGGGGGGAAAAACGCCGGCTGGTGGAGATGGCCTGTGTCAATGCCGGCCGGGAGCTGGAAAAGCTGCTGGCCAGAGAGGCAGCTGCCCGGTCGGCCCTGGCCATGCTCCAGTCCCTTTTACAGATGGACCGGGTGCCTGAGCGCATCGAATGTTTTGACAATTCCAACCTGGCCGGCAAGGATCCGGTATCATCCATGGCGGTGTTCACCAATGGGCTGCCGGACAAAAGCGCCTACCGCAGGTATATCATCCAGGATATGGACCGGCCCGATGACTATGCCTGCATGACCCAGGTGCTGACACGGCGGTTTTCACAGCCGGAAAAAGAGATGCCCCGGCCGGATCTGCTGGTGGTGGACGGTGGAAAAGGGCAGCTGGGCATGGCCATGTCAGTGCTCGGAAAACTGGGACTTCAGGGCAGATTTACAGTGGCCGGCCTGGCCAAAAAAGATGAAGCAAAAGGCGAAGACCTGGACAAAATCTATATCCCCGGCCGGGCCAATCCTGTAAACACCACTTCTGCCAAAAAAGCGCTGTTCCTGCTCCAGCAGGTGCGGGACGAGGCCCACAGGTTTGCCGTCACCTTCCAGCGCAGGCGGCGTGAAAAACGGGGCAGCCTGTCTGTTTTTGATGCGGTTTCCGGCATCGGGCCCAAAAAGAAAAAACTGCTGCTCACCCGTTTCAAGGGGGTGGAAAATCTGAAAAATGCCTCTGTGGAAGAGATTGCAACAGTGCCGGGCATCACAACAGATCTTGCCAGAAAGCTTCTGGACCGGGTGAATGGGGGTCTGCCTTAGGCTGTTAGAGGGCCGGTCCCCTATAATACCCATTAACTTTTTTGCTTTACACAGGCTTTTGTAAAGTATAGTAGTCAGGCATGTGTTACATAACCGCCTTGTTTGGAGAAAGACCATGACAGAAAAATTTGATGAAAACCCGGACGACAATTCTGAAGAATTGAGTTTTGAAGAACTTTTTGCATCCTATGATGACAACATGGGCCGTGAACTCAAACCCGGTGATATGGTGGAAGGCAAGATCATATCTGTGGGCAGGACCAGTGTGTATATTGATACCGGCACCAAAAGTGACGGTGTTGTGGAAAAAAACGAACTGCTGGATGAAAATGGTGAATTCACCTGGCAGGCAGGTGACACCCTTACCCTGTATGTGGTGTCCCTGAGTGAGAGTGAGATCATTTTGTCCCGGGCCATTTCCGGTGCAGGCAAAGCCGCTTTGCTGGAAGATGCGGCCCAAAACAAAACCCCTGTGGAGGGAAAGGTAAAGACTGTCATCAAGGGTGGTTTTAATGTGGATATCCTGGGAAAAAGGGCTTTTTGCCCGGTGAGCCAGATGGATGTCACATATGTGGAAACCCCGGAGGATTTTGTGGGCCAGACACTGCATTTTCTGGTCACCCGGTATGAGGAAAACGGCCGCAATATCGTTGTATCCCGCAAAGACCTGCTCATTGCCCAGATGAAAGAGGCCCAACAGGCGTTTCTGGCAGATGTGGCAGTGGGGGACCTGCTCCATGGAACCGTTACCCGGCTCATGCCATATGGGGCATTTGTCGAGCTGGCGCCGGGTGTGGAGGGCATGGTGCATATTTCCGAGCTGGGCTGGGCCAGGATCGAAAAACCGGATGAGGTGGTGAAACCCGGGGATGCAGTGCTGGTGAAACTGCTGAAAATAGAGCACCAGGAAGGCCAGGATCTGCCCAAAATTTCCCTGTCTGTAAAACAGACTGCAGAAGATCCCTGGGACAGCATGGACAAGGCTTTCAAGCCGGGTGACCAGGTGACCGGAAAGGTGGTGCGCCTTGCCGGTTTTGGCGCGTTTGTGGAAATTGCGCCGGGTGTGGACGGCCTGGTGCATATCAGTGAGATGAGCCATACAAAAAGGGTTATGCGGCCTGAGGATGTGGTTGAAAAAGGAGAACAGGTTCAGGTGGTGATAAAATCCATTGACATGGATGCCAAACGGGTCTCTTTGAGCATCAAGGATGCCCTGGGGGATCCCTGGACCGGGATTTCCGTGCAATACAAACCAGGAGATATCCTGGAAGCCAGGTTGGAAAAAAGAGAAACCTTCGGTCTGTTCATCGGTCTGGAGCCGGGGGTGACAGGCCTGATGCCTGTATCAGCCGTCAGGGGCGCTGCCGATGCCAAATCCTATGATGCATTGAAGCCCGGGGATGCCGTCACCGTGCTGGTCCGGCAGGTGGATGAGGAAAACCGGCGCATCACCCTGGCTCCCCCGGACCAAAAGGATACGGAAAACTGGCAGCAGTTTGCCGAAAACCAGAAGGAAAAACCAATGGGTACCATGGAGAGTGTTTTCCTGGAAGCCATGAAAAAGAAGAAATAGCCGGCAGTGGTGAAAGGATGGTGCAGATGGTCCAGCAGACACAGGGCAAACGGATTTTATTTGTGGATGATGAAGACTATCTGGCCCAGGTGGGCCGGGAAATGCTGGAAGATTACGGATATGAAGTGGAGATCATGACCAGTTCCCCGTCAGCATTTGCATTGTTTAAAAAAAATCCGTTTCACTATGATGCGCTGATCACCGATTATACCATGCCGGAAATGACCGGTGATCTGCTCATGGAAAAAATCCGGCAGATCAGGCCTGGACTGCCCGTGATCATCTGTACCGGGATTACGCCGTCCCCGGAAGTCCTGGAGAGGATAACGGGAGCCACCCTGCTCATGAAGCCGTTTGATATGGTGGATCTCCTTGAGGCGGTACACCATTTCTGGGACACAAAAGATTCTGTTTCATGAACCGGTCCCTGTTTGTCACAGACCTTGACGGCACCCTGTTCAATGATGACAGGGCTATATCGGAAAGAGACCTTGACACACTTGCCCGGCTGCGGTCCAAAGGGGTGGTGGTTGCCGTTGCCACAGGCCGCAGTATCTATTCCTTTCACAAGGCCCTGGCCCATATGGATCTTGAAAAAGAGCGGCTGCCGGTGGATTATCTGCTGTTTTCAACCGGGGCCGGTATCCTGGATTTGAAACAGGACCGGATTGTCCGGCACCTTGCCATTTTACGGCCTGATGTGGAAAAGATCTGCACCTGCTTTGGCGAGGCCGGGTGTGACTATATGGTCCATAAAGCCATTCCGGAAACCCATTTTTTTCTCTACAGATCCCATGGACATGAGAACCCAGATTTTCACAAACGGATCGGTTTGTACCAGTCCTTTGCTACCCCTCTGCAGGCTGATACCCTGTTGTATGCATCCGCCACCCAGGTGCTTGCAATTGTGCCCCATGGGCTTTCACCGGATCAGGTGACGGAATGGAAATCGGTTTTGGCCGGATACAGCGTGATCCATGCCACCTCTCCTTTGGACCACCGGTCCGCCTGGATAGAGGTGTTTCACCCCAAAGCCTCAAAAAGCCAGGCAGCCGCATGGCTTGCAGCAAGATTCCAGATTCCGCGTACCCGGGTGGTTGCCGTGGGAAACGATTTCAATGACCAGGATCTGCTGGAATGGGCCGGACAGAGCTTTTGTGTGGCCAACACCGTACCCGGCATGAATACCGGTTTCCTGCTGCCGGTATCCAACAATGCAGACGGGGTAACACAGGCAGCGGCCATGTCAGGACTGCTTGACTGACGAAGGATAAGGGTCAGTAAAGGGTTTTGACCAGTTGTTTCATGTCCCTGACTGCCCGGTCCATCCCCACAAGTACCGCCCGTGCGACAATGCTGTGGCCGATGGAAAATTCCCGGATTTCACGGAGCCCTTCAAAGGCCTTGATGGTGTTGTAGCAGATACCGTGTCCGGCATTGACCCCGAGTTTGAGTTTGGTGCCGATCTTGGCAGCATCCACAATGCGTAAAAATTCCCGCCGGGCTTCAGCCTCGGTTGCGGCATCACAAAATGCACCGGTGTGGATTTCGATCATATCTGCATCGATTTTATGGGCGATTTTGATCTGGTCCAGATCCGGATCAATGAATATGCACACCTTTATCCCTGTGTTTTTCAGGGTGGATACCGCTTCTCTGACAGTATCCTGGTGGGTGACCAGGTCCAGGCCCCCTTCAGTGGTCAGTTCCTCTCTTTTTTCAGGGACCAGGGTGACGGTATGGGGGAGAATATCCAGGGCGATTCCCAGCATCTCGCTGGTGCCGGCCATCTCTAAAATGAGTTTGGACTGCACGATCTGCCGGAGGAGCCGTACATCGCGTTCCTGGATATGGCGGCGGTCTTCTCTCAAATGCACCACAATGGCATCTGCACCGGCGGTTTCCGCTGCCACGGCAGCAGCCACAGGGTCAGGGTAATCAATCCCCCGGGCCTGGCGCAGGGTGGCCACATGGTCCACATTCACAGCTAATTCTGCCATTTTGCTTTTCCTTTCCTGGTTTAAAATGCCTCTAAATCCGGGTTTTTTTCAATACGCCTGAGAATTTCAAGGCTCTTTTTTTCCATATTTTCTGCGTCTGCTGGTGCGGTTTCATGGTCATATCCCAGCAGGTGAAGAATTCCGTGAATCAGGAGCTGGGAGATCCGTTCATCCAGGGCAATGCCTGCTGCATCCGCTTCTTTCAGTGCGGTTTGTGCGGATATCACCACATCCCCCAGCAGGTCGGGGGTGATGCCGGAAAATTCTCCTTCCTGCATGGGAAATGCCAGTACATTTGTGGGGCTGGATATCCCCCGGAAAGCCTGGTTGAGTGCCTGTATCTGTGTATCATCCATGATCACAATGGAGAGTTCATGCTGGTTACAGCCCAAGGCGTTTAAGATCAGTTCTGTCTTTTTGCGCAGGGGCGTGGTTGGCACCATTTGTTTTTGCCGGTTGTCTATCAGAATCTTTGGGGCTGTCATTTTTTTCTTTTTTCTTTTCCTGGGGTTTGTCCGTATACTCGATGCGGCTGTGATAAATGCTGGTCAGGATATTGTTAAAGCTTTTGGCGATCTGGTGAAGATCCTTGAGGGTGAGTTCGCACTCTTCCAGCTGGCCGTCGGCAAAGATATCATTGATCAGTTCCTTGACCCGGCCCCTGATCCGGGCAGGTGTGGGACGTTCCAGTGCCCGCACCGCCGCTTCCACCACATCCGCCAGCATGACAATGCCGGTTTCCCGGGTCTGGGGTTTGGGACCGGGATACCGGAAATTTTCTTCATTGACATTGTCTTTTCCGGTTTTCAGTGCCTTGTTGTAAAAGTATTTGATCAAGGATGTGCCGTGGTGCTGGGTAATGCCTTCAATGATTTCATTTCCCAGTTTATGGGTTTTTGCCAGCTCCACCCCTTTTTTGACATGCTGGATCAGGATCAGGGCGGACATGGACGGAGACAGCTTGTCATGTCGATTTTTGCCGTCTGCCTGGTTTTCAATGAAATACATGGTTTTGTCCAGCTTACCGATGTCATGGTAATACGCCATGACCTTGGCCTTGAGGCTGTTGGCGCTGATGGCGGAAGCAGCAGCTTCCGACAGGGTGGCCACTATCACACTGTGGTTGTAAGTGCCCGGGGCCTCTATCATCAGTTTTTTGATCAAGGGCTGGTCCAGATTGGAAAATTCCAGAAGCTTGGCCTCTGTGGTGTAATCAAAAAGAATTTCAATCAACGGGGTGAATCCGATGGTCAACGTGGCGGCAAACCCCCCGCCGCAAAAAGCGATGAGGATTTCTTTGGCCAGCAGCACAGGCTCTGGCTGGGCAAGGGAATAAAACCCCAGGGAAATGGCCAGAACCGCATTGAAAATGGACAGTTTAAAACCGGCCATGATAAAGCTTTTGCGTTCCTGGCGTTCACGCACCAGAAAGGCGGCTGTACTGCAGCTTAAGAAGAAAAAGATGAACACCTCAAAACTGCCGCCAAAGGACAGGCCAGCCAGAACAGACAGCACCAGGGTAAAATAGATGGCGATGTCAAAACCCAGAAACAGGCAGCAGATCATGGCTGCGGCCGGCAGGGGGATGGCCATGAAAAAAGATGCCGAGGCCAGATCCCATGCCTGGTTGGGGTCTGCAGACTGGACCAGAAAGGTGGATATTTTTACAAAGCTCAGGTACAGGACAAGCCCCAGGGCCAGAAAAATCATATGTTTGTTGTGGTCGGTTTTCAGGGTTTTGTGGTCTTTGAAAAACAGCAGATAGGAAACCAGTATCAGAAAAAA
Organism: Desulfotignum sp.; assembly: GCA_036351635.1. Lineage (GTDB taxonomy): Bacteria > Desulfobacterota > Desulfobacteria > Desulfobacterales > Desulfobacteraceae > Desulfotignum. Next base: position 26,656 of record JAZBPL010000094.1, on the reverse strand, counting down.
GGTGATCAGGGCGATCCCTGTGGCAGACACATAAACGGTTTTTTCTGCCGCCTGTTCCTGGAGGGCGTTCAACTTGATCAGCTTGGTCTTGTTTACGCGTTCCCCTTCCCTGAGGATCATTTCGCCGGCCTTTATCTGGTACATGACAGGGTTGATGTCGGACTGGGCTGCCAGAATTCTTTTCTGGGTTTCGTTTTTGTTCATGAAAATATTGGGCTGCAGCAGCCGCTGGCAGATATCCACGATCAGGTTTGTCAGGTTGTAATTGACATTTTTCAGCAGGGGTGCACCCTCGATTCTGACCATGGTTTTGGCCTGGTCAGGTCCGTAAAACACCTTGAGATTGTTGACAATTTTTTCTTCACTGGAGCCGATGGTTCTCAGGATGATGCCCTTGTTTTCTTCTTCCAGCAGAATTTCCTTGTTTGCAACAACCCCGTTGGACAGCACTTTGTTCATAATTGTCTGGATTTTTTCAGTGATGGCAGGATCAAACCGGTGCTTGTACAGTATGGAATATGCCCCCTCATTGATTTCTATGCCCAGTTTTTCTTCAAACCTGGATTTGGTTTCCAGCACCATGGCAAAGGTGGGATCAGGGGGGGCTTTTTGGGTGTTTTCTTCTTTTTTTTCCCGGTTTTCCTCCGGCTCAAACAGGTTTCGGCCCATCTGCATGGCTTCCTGTATGTTGTTCAGAATCTGCGGCAGCAGGCCTGCATCAAAGTCATAGACTATTCTGACCGTGTCTTTTGCCTGGCTGCGCCTGTTTTCGGAAACTTCTGTGTCCTCCACCAGAATATCTTTGGGTGCCTTGATATCCCGCTGGGCCACATCACCTACCGCATAGGAAAAGGTGATGTTCTGCTGTTCAGGTGTCTGGAAAAGCGTAAATACCAGGGTGATGGCAAAGAGCATGAACCACAGCAGGTAAGGGGTGGACAACAAAAAAGTTTTGGCCTTGTTCGGCCAGACATTATGTTTTGTTTTTTTCATATGCATCAATAATATCGGAAACCAGCTGGTGTCTTACCACATCCGCTTTGGAAAAATAGATAAAGTCGATTCCCTTTATGCGGGAAAGGATCTTTCTCACCTCAACAAGGCCGGATTTTTTGCCGGCCGGCAGGTCTATCTGGGTAATGTCACCAGTCACAACAGCTTTGGAATTGTATCCGATTCTGGTTAAAAACATTTTCATCTGCTGGGAGGTTGTGTTCTGGGCCTCATCCAGGATAATAAATGCATTGTTCAGGGTTCTTCCCCGCATGAATGCTATGGGGGCTATTTCAATAATTTCCTGGTCAATATACGCCCTGGCTTTTTCAAAGTCCAGCATATCATACAAAGCATCGTAAAGGGGGCGCAGATAGGGGTTGATTTTTTCCGCCAGATCCCCGGGCAGAAACCCCAGTGCCTCGCCAGCTTCCACTGCCGGACGGGTGAGAATGATTTTTTGGACATCTCCCCGGCAGAGGGCTGCCACTGCCATGGCCATGGCCAGATAGGTTTTTCCGGTTCCGGCAGGACCGATCCCGAACACAATGTCCCGGGCCTGAATGGCATTGACATATTTTTGCTGGGCAAGGCTTCTCGGCCGAATGGGTTTGTTTTTGGCTGTCACGAAAACCGTCTGGGAAAACAAGGGTTTCAGACGGTTTTCCCCGTTTTTTTTTATCAGGGAAATGGCCGCATCCAGGTCAGCCGGATCCATGGGAATGTTTTCCTGTAAAAGGCCGTATAACTGGAGCAGCAGGGTATGGGCCAGGCGGGTATTTTCCGCATCACCGGAAATGGTGACGCTGTTACCCCTGGAATTGATGGTCACCCCCAGATTTTTTGCGATTTTATCAAGGTGGGTATTATGAAATCCAAACAGCTTCTGGACCAGTGATATGTTGTCAAATTCAATGGTTTTCATGGGCAACAGGGTGCATTTTATTTATTGAAAGGTCAATAAAAATCTTGACGGAAAAACCGTGAAATTGTTATTCCATGAGTCTTCAGGTACAGTGGCGGAAAGGAAAAAAATGAACGGTTTTGATCTGGTGGTTCTGGTGATTATCCTGTTCTGTATGATCAGGGGACTTTTTAAAGGGCTGATACGGGAAGTCTCCGGGATTGTTGCAGTTATTGCCGGTTTTTACGGGGCGTTTACCTATTACTGGCTGCTTTCCGACCACCTGGTTTTTTTGATCGCAGCCCCGGCAACCCGCCATCTGGTCAGTTTCGGCATTCTGTTCTGTGGTATCCTGGTGGCGGTGGGGGTTATGGCCGCATTGATCCGCAGGCTTTTACACCTGGTTTTTCTGGGATGGGTGGACAGGACATTTGGTTTGATTTTTGGCACAGCCAAGGGGGCATTGATCGTATCGGTCCTGTTTGTGATGCTGACAGCATTTATCCCGGCGGGCACGGCACGGCTCATGGCAGGGTCTGAATCCGCCCCTTATCTGGCGCAAATTTCCAGAACCATGACCCTGTTTGTTTCCAGGACCATGCGGGCCGGTTTTTTGCAGCAGCTGGAAAAACTCAAGGTGGAACAATTTTATATACAGGAGAAGGAACCCATTGGAGACAATAGCCCCTATTCTGGAGATTATCCAGACCCTGCGGGGAAAAAACGGGTGTGCCTGGGACCGCAGACAGACCCCGGCCACCATGTGGAAATGCCTGGTTGAAGAGGTGTATGAACTCCAGGATGCCATTGTAAATGATGATTTGGACAATACCTGTGAAGAGATGGGGGATGTGCTGTTTCAAATTCTGTTCATCATGGCAATATTTCATGATGCAAAACAGATTCCCATCTCCCGGGTGGTGGAAACCGTGGTTGAAAAAATGGTCCGGCGGCATCCCCATGTATACGGGTCAGCGGTTGTTGAAACAGAAAAAGATCTGCTGGACCAGTGGGAGCAGATCAAAACCCGTGAAAAAGAAAATTCTGTGCAAAGTTCTGCCCTGGATGCGGTGCCCGGGGGCATGCCCGGTCTTCTGCGGGCCCTCAAGGTATCAAAGATAGCGGTCCGGCAGGGATTTGACTGGGAAAATATCCACCAGGTACTGGACACGGTGAAAAAAGAGATTGCAGAATTTGAGGAGGCTGTGGAAAAGGAGGATGCAGACGGGGCCATGCTGGAACTGGGGGATATTTTATTTTCTCTGGTGAATGTGGCACGGTTTGCCGGGTTTCATCCGGAAACCGCCCTGTCACGGTCCACTGCAAAATTTGAAGGAAGGTTCCGCCTCATGGAAGCGGATCTGGCCCAAAAGAACTGTTCCCTGCAGGCATTGTCAGCTGATGAAAAAGAGGCTTTCTGGGCCAGGGCAAAACACCGCTATGACAAATAATCCCCTCGCTGGAATTTGATGTATTCCGTCTGTGCCGCCACTGCGGTCTGGGTGGCGATATCCCGCAGGCCGGCATGGTCAGAACCAAGGGTACGGGTTTCCTCTACCAGCTGGTCTGCCCGCTGGTGAATGGTTTCAAGCACCGGTGCCATGTGCTTCAGTGATACGCCCGGATCCTGCAGTTGGGCCGCATAGGTCTCCAGCAGTCCCAGCAGTTTTTCCGTGCTGCTGGAGACAAGATCTGCCTGCTCAGGTATCTGTATTGTCCTGGTGGGTGTGATTTCACCCAGCCCGTGTGTGGTTGTTTCGGGCGTTTCAGACGGCTCTGCTTTGTCCAGGGCCTGGGTCAGTGCTGATTTGAATGCATCCTTTTTCCCGGTTTTTTCAGGCCCGCCCTGGGGTGTTTTTATGGGCTGGTTTGTGTCTTGTATGTGATGGATATTTACCATATCGGCCTCCTTTTTGTATTAGCCATGGTAAAAGCAAAAGATATGCCAGAAAACAAAAGGAAAAATTTTTAAAAATTTTTCCTTTTGTTTCAAGCAGTTGTTGCATTATAGCGGCTGGTATATGCAGCCGGCCGGGGTGTGCTGGGAAATTTTTGCAGTCTATGCCGGTTCATTCAGAATGGCGCCGACCATTTTTTCCGCAACCTGAAGTGCATCAACGGTGTACTGGTTTGCCGAAACCTGTTGCTTGATATGGGATATTTTCTGCTGTCTGTCAGCCGGTGCGATTTCCATGGCCTGACTGATTTTCTGCAGATCCCGGGTTTTTCCAGACAGATCGATTATGTCGGTTTTTGTTTCTTCAGGCTGCCTGCTGTTTTTTGCCCGGATATTGGTGGCGGCAGAATTTGCCTGGTTGGCATAGCTTGCATGTTGTATATAGTTGTTGCTGGGGCCGTTGCTGGGGCCGGATATTGTCATGATTAGGTACCTCCTTTAGGATGCCATGTTGCTGTCGGCAACCTGGCGGGCCAGCTCTGTCATTCTTTTTACCACAAAGGTGGAGTCTTCCACGGACAGGGTATGGGTTACCCTGTTGTTGCGGCTGTCCACTGCAGTATAGGTGAACTGGTTCTTGTCCCGGTCGTAGTTGATTTTTTTTCCAAGTTCTTTTTCAATCTGGCTGGCAATCTGTTCTTCGGTTTTTTCCCTGGGTCCCTCAGTGATAATTTTTTCCACAATATTGGCAGCAACCTTGTCAATGATCGCTTTGCGCTTGCCCTCCGAGGAGATGGAAACATTGTCTGCAGATAAGGTATTACCGGCAATGGATCTGTTTCTGTTCAGAATTTTTCCCTGGCTCAACTGCCGGGAATACACCTTTAAAACATTTTGTATCTGATAAGAGGGTATCTGCATATAATTTTCTCCTTAAAGACAATATCGGTAAGGGAAAATTAAACCTTTAACATTTTTTTCAATCGTCAAAATTCCCCTCAGGGCCTTTGTCTGAATTGATTGCAGCCGCTTTTTCCATGATTTTTTCACGGGTCCATTCCTGTGGGGATTCGATGGTATCGGCTTTGCCCCCGGGGTCATGGGACCGGGTTTGAAGAATATGGTCCGTGACAATATCAGCCGTATCCGCTGCATTGAACACCTTGGTGAGCAGGGTATAAACAAAGGCTTCCACGCCTGCTGTCATGCGGTTTCTGATATCTGCGGGCCGGGCGAAAAAGCGGTTTTCAAAGGGGGCATTGAGTTTTTTAAAATTGCCGCCGGTAAGATCCCGGGATTTTGCATAGGCCAGCATCTGCTGCCACACGGGGTCATCAACCCCCTTGTCCGGCTGTTTGATGAAATTGCCGTCGGAATCAAGAATGGCATTGCCATAGTCATTGACCTGTACCCCCCAGGAGATCATCTGCAGGGCAGTAGCGACATTGGCTTTGGTGGTCCTTGTCTTTGCGGCAATCTCCCGGAGCCGTTCCGAACTGTTGCCCGAGGTGCCGTGCTGTGCGCCGGAGACCTTATAGGGTGCAAGTGCATCATGGATTTGTGCAGTAAGCGGCACATTGATGCCGGCATCACTTTGCTCAATGCCGTGGGTGGTGCCGTTATTCAGGGCGATCCAGTCCGGAAAAATACCGTGGGCATTGAGCCCCTGGATCAGAAACAGGGCTTCCTGGGCAGTGGATAATCCCAGTTTTCCTTTTATTTCCCCCACTTCTGTTTCAAGCCCGGCCCAGTCCGGAACAAAAGGGTACAATGCGATATTGGCCAGCAGGTTCTGGTCATCAGGCATGTGGGAGGCATCAATGGCAATGGAGGTGATGCCGGCATCAAACAGAGAGGGAATTTCAATTTTTGCAGGTTCAATATCTTCGGGTTTTTTGATGCCGAAATGGTCAGCATGGATGGCAACGGGTATCGTGATACCCAGTTCATTCATGAATGCATCGGTTTGCCGGGCAATGTTCCACAGGTTGACGGCACAATAGGCATTTGTGCCTCCTTCTGATCGGGCGATTTCAATGATGATGGCGGCATTGGCCTTCTGGGCTGCACACAGGGCGCCCCTTATGACAAAAGCGTTTCTGCCGTTGGCGGCAATGGTCATACAACCGCCTTTTTTCAGCATGGCCTGGTCAATGTATCTGCCGCTGACAATCAATGCCTTGGAGTTGGGAAACAGCTTTTTTACATTGGGGGGCCTGCCGAAATCAAGGGCTGCCTGGAAATCTGCAGAATAATGGTGTGACATGGTTTATCTCCCGTATGGTTTTTTGCTGTTGAAGATCTTTGTAATTTTTGTCATGAAAACCGGTCAAAAGCAAGCAATATTAAATTTTGCATGTAATAATGAATATATATTCATGAAATAATGTCTGGTAAAATCTTTTATCAGAATAAAAATGAAAACAAAATTATTAAATATAACTATTTGTAAATAAACAATAAGTACTTAAAATTTTCAAAAATTTTCATACAAATATCTGCTTGACTTTTATAAAAAACTATTGTTAGATAATGAATTATTATTCATTCCAGCGGGAAAAGGCGGGAAAGGCTTGCAAAAAAACAGATCGGAAAAATACCATAAGATTCTCACCAGTGCAGGAGATGTTTTTGCCCGGTTCGGGTTCTACAAGGCCACCATTTCCCAGATCGCCTCCCAGGCAGGGGTGGCTGACGGCACCCTGTACCTGTATTTTAAAAATAAGGATGATATCCTTTACCAGTTTATCAGCTATAAAACCGCTGTGGTGTTTGAAAAAATGAATACCGCCGTTGCCACAGGCAAAACTGCGGAAGAAAAACTCAGGAACCTCATTCACTGCCATTTGCAGGAATTCCAGAACGATAAGAATATGGCGGTGATTTTTCAGTCCGAAGTCCGGTATCTGCGGGATATCCAGTCACAGATCAAAGATATTTCCAAGATGTACCTGGATCTGTTGTCAGATATTATCGAGCAGGGGCAGATCGAAGGCTCCATGCGCCAGGACCTTTTTGTGGGCCTTGTGAAACGCTTTATTTTAGGGGCGGTGGAAGGGGTTATTTCCACCTGGGTGTCGGCCGAGGGCCGGTATGACCTTGTGGCCATGGCAGATCCCCTGGTGGATCTGTATCTCAACGGGGTCAGGGGGGGAATAAACAGCATATAGTATATAAATGGTATACAGTTTTTAAATGGTTTTGAACCAGGCTTTTTGCTTGACGGGAATCGCCATCTTTATTAAAGCTCATTGAGCCTTTGTTCATAAACCCTAAAAAAATAAATTTTCTGGAGGTAACAGCATATGTCTTCGATAATCGGTCCGGCAAGTTTTGAATTTTTCGGGATATTTCCGGCAGTAATCCTGTCATTTATCCTGCCTGTGGTGGGGATTGGCCTGTTCGCCTATATCATGGCCAGGCGCCTGGCCCCTCTGGTCCGGGCGGCCCCTGATTACCGGCTGGACCACATTGGCCGCCGTATCAAGAAGCTGATTGTCATCTGGCTGGGCCAGGTCAGGCAGCCCCGGTATATGCTGGCAGGGGTGCTGCATATTGTCATTTTTGCCGGGTTTCTGATCCTGTCCATCCGGTCTGTATCCCTGGTTATCATCGGATTGTCAGACGGGTTTGTCATGCCGGGTTTCGGTGGATGGCTGGGGGTCGTGTATAATATTTTAAAGGATTATGCCGCCACCTTTGTGCTCATTGCCTGTATCATTGCCGGCATCCGGCGGGGCATTTTCAAACCGGCCCGTTATGCGGTGCCGGAAAAATACGGCAAAGACCATACCGCTGAAGCGGTTTTTGTACTGGGAATTATTGCCACATTGATGATTTCAGAAAGCCTGTTTGAGGCTTCGGAGCTTGCCTATGCGCTGAAGGAAACCGGAGACGCCCATTTTGTAGCCCCCCTGACACTGGTGTGGATTTTCAAGATTGTGCTGTCAGGCGCGTCTTTTGAATTTCTCCAGGGGCTGCATATTTTTTCCTACTTTCTCCATGATGTGACATTTTTCTTTTTTCTGTGCTTTTTGCCCCTGGGCAAACATTTCCATGTGATCACCTCTATTTTCAATGTGTTTTTCATGCGCCTCGACAAAGGCAAAATCAAACCGGTCCGCCACGGGGTAACGGCGGAACAGCTCGATGACCTGGAATCTTTCGGGGTGAAAAAACTGGAGGATTTTACCTGGAAACACATGCTGGATTTTTATTCGTGTGCCGACTGCGGCAGGTGTTCTGACCAGTGTCCGGCCAATGCAGTGGGCAGGCCGCTTTCCCCGCGGTTTATCACCATCAAGGCCCGCGACCTGATGTTCAAAAATTATCCTTTGTCCGGTGAAATCTATAAAAGCAAGATGCTGGTGGAGGATATCTACACAGAGGATGAGATCTGGTCCTGCACCACCTGCGGTGCCTGCGAGGAAGAATGCCCCCTTGCCATTGAATATATTGACAAGATGGTGGATCTGCGCCGGGGAATGGTGGATGAGGGCATGGTGCCCCAGTCCCTGCAAAAACCCTTGAAAGCCCTTGAAAAACGCGGCAATCCCTACGGCAAGATGGAGAAAAAGCGGGCGGACTGGGCCCTGGAAAAGGAGTTCAAGGAAACCTACACCATCAAGGATTTGGGAAAAGATGGGGCAGATACCCTGTATTTTGTGGACAGTATCACCTCCTATGATGACAATATCCAGGAAATAGCCCGGCACACTGCTGTTATACTTCAGCAGGCAGGGGTGGATTTCGGGATCCTGGGCAAGGCGGAAAAAGACAGCGGCAATGAAGTGCTCAGGTTCGGAGAAGAGATGCTTTACCAGGATCTGAAGGCGCAGAATACCGAGGCGATTCTGGCCACCGGTGTAAAACAGATTGTCACAGCCGATCCCCATGCGTATAATGCATTGAAAAATGATTACACCGGTCTGCCCCCGGTACGGCACATCAGCCAGGTGGTGGCGGAAAAGATCACCAGCGGTGTGTTGTCCCTCAAGCCCTGCCTTGATCCGGACAAGGTGTATGTTTACCATGATCCCTGCTACCTTGGGCGGCACAACGGGGTGTATGAAGATCCCAGGCAGGCCCTGGATGCCATTGACGGTCTCACCCGGGTGGAGCTGGAAAAAAGCCGGGACCGGTCATTCTGCTGCGGCGGCGGCGGGCTCATGCTGTTTTATGAACCGGAAGAAGATACCCGCATGGGGGTGCTGCGGGTGAACATGGCAGCTGAGGCCGGTGCCAATGTTATTGTCACTGCCTGTCCCTTCTGCCTGGTGAACATCCAGGATGCCATAAAGGTTGCCGGAAAAGAGGGGGAGATGGAAGCACTGGATTTTACAGAACTGATTGCCCGGCATTTACGATAATGATGTAAAAAGAAAAGCAGACGGCAGGCACCGTAAACAGGTCCTGCCCATACAAGCAAAGGAGGTAATACATGGAGATTTTGGTATGTGTCAAGCGTGTTCCGGATACTGCTGAGAATGAATTTGAACTCAATTCAGCGGGCAACGATCTTGACCGAGACGACCTGGTTTACTCAGTGAATGAATGGGATAATTATGCGGTGGAAGAAGCTATCCAGATCGTGGACGATGCCGGCGGCAGTGTCACCGTTGTCACAGTGGGTGATGATGAATCAGAAGAGGTGCTGCGGCGTGAAATGGCCATGGGTGCCAACAACGGCGTGCTTTTGAGTGATGAGGCATTCGAGGGATCCGACGGCAAAGGCATCGCCGCCATTCTCAAGGCGGAAATTGAAAAGGGCAAATACGATCTGATCCTCACAGGAGCCCAGGCAGATGAAGGGGCCGGTCAGGTGGGTGGTATGCTGGCTGCCATGCTGGATTACCCCTATGCCTCCCTGGTGAACAAAATCGAGGTTGTTGATGATGCCACCATCAAAGTGGGCCGGGAAATCGAAGGCGGAAACCAGGAGATGAACGAGATCCAACTGCCTTGTGTGCTCTCCATTCAGACCGGTATCAATGAACCCCGGTATGTTGGGATCCGGGGCATCCGTAAGGTGGCCAGTGTGGAGATTCCGGTGAAAGGCGCAGGAGACCTGGGCATTGATGCCGCCACGGTGGGCGGGGCCGGCGCTAAAACCAAGCGCGTGGATTACTTTGTACCGGATCTCGGCGATGGCGCGGAAATGCTGGAAGGCTCCACAGACGAGATCATTGAAAAGCTGATTGAAAAGCTGAAAGCCAAAGGAGGACTTTGATCATGACACAGATTTTTGCATATATTCCCTTTAAGAACGGCACCGCGGAAGATGTGGCATTGGAGTATCCTGCAGCGGCCGGGAAAATTGATCCAGCCGCAGACCTGACTGCGGTTGTTACGGGCACAGGCCCGGATCTGGATGCAGTGGCCCAGGAGATGACCAAAACCTATAAAGCGGTCATCACAATCAGCCATGCAGACCTGGCCTATCCAAATGCTGAGCTGGTGAGAAAGGCAATGACCGATGTGCTGCCCCACGATGCTGTTATCCTGGTACCCCATGATACCTTTGGCATGGACCTGGCCCCGGGCCTGTCTGTGAAAATGGATGCTGCCTATGCTGCGGATATTGTTGATTTCGAGGGGCTCGACGGCACCACCCTGAAAATGATCCGCCAGGAACTGGGCGGTGCGGTGTATACCCATGTGACATCAGACATATCAGCAGGGGCGGTGATCACCATCCGTCCGGGTTCTTTTGCCCCCACCGAGGCCGGTTCCGCCGGGGGCACGGTAATTGATAAATCAGGAGAGGTGAAAGACCTTGCTGCCAAAAGAAAATTTCTGGAAGTGGTGGTGGCGGAAGTGGGAGATGTGGACATCACCAAGTCTGACGTCCTGGTTTCCGTGGGCCGGGGAATTGAAGATGAGGAAAACATAGAATTGGCCCAGGAGCTGGCAGAGGCCATGGGTGCGGTCGTCTCCTGCTCCCGGCCCATCGTGGATGCCAAATGGCTGGAAAAATCCCGTCAGGTGGGAACATCCGGGCAGACTGTCAAGCCCAAGGTGTACCTGGCCATGGGTATCTCAGGGTCTTTTCAGCACCTGGGCGGGGTCAAGGGAAATCCCTTTATCGTTGCAGTGAACAAAAACCCCAAAGCCCCGATTTTCCAGGTGGCTGATGTGGGCATTGTGGAAGATATCCTGGAGTTCATGCCGGAGCTGACCGAAGCCATCAAGAATCAGTAGTGTGATCCCTGGTCCTAAAGCCTTACTTATTGGTGTGGGTAATTGGACCAGAACATTGTGATTTACGTAAAAATAAGGCTGTAGCAGAGAGATGTTCTTGTTTCTGTTGCAGCCTTTTTGTCTTTACAGGCCTGCAGGGTGTTGTCCTGCACTGTCACCGCTTTTTTTGCAAGAGATTTTTTGTCTTGTCTTGGGAATGGTCTGAAACCGGCAGGAGTATGCTAGGCGTTTTCCTTTGGTTCTGGGGTTTTCCGGCTGCAGTCTGCAGAGACAAGTGTACCCCATCCAGTGAACGCCAGGGGTATCTGTTAATATTCGCATTTTAGTTATTTGTGGTTATTTATGGTTCATTTTAAGAAATATAAAATTATTATTGACCAAAAAATACAAAAAATATATTAATCCTTTCTGAAAGTATCTTAAACCTTTGTCGGGAAATTAGCCAACAGGCGGCACTGCCTGCAAATGAAACCCAGAAACATAATAACCCGCTGTATGGAACAATGCATAACCAAAAAGGAGACAATGAATGAAGAATGTATTGAAAATTATCGCAACAGTTTTTGTTTTAAATTTCCTGGCGATACCAGCGTTTTCCCAATCCTCGCCTTCCCTGATGATGGCCACCACCACCAGTACCGATAACACGGGGCTTCTGGAATACCTGGCGCCGGAGTTTACAAAGGATACGGGTATTGCATTAAAATGGGTGGCAACCGGGACGGGCAAGGCGTTAAAGCTTGGTGAAAACTGTGATGTGGATCTGTTGATGGTGCATGCCCCGGCAGCTGAAAAAAAATTTGTTGCTGACGGGTTTGGGAAAGACCGCAGAGAAATCATGTACAATGATTTTGTAATCATCGGTGCGGCAGCTGATCCTGCAGAGATCAAGGGAAAATCCGTAACCGCAGCCTTGAAAAATATTGCAGAAAATCAGGCGGTGTTTGTCAGCCGCGGGGATAATTCCGGAACCAACAAAAAAGAAATTTTCCTCTGGAAAGCCGCAGACCTCACCCTGCCGGAAAAGGAATCCTGGTATGTCCAGACCGGCCAGGGTATGCTCGCCACCATCAATGTAACAGAGGAAAAGAGCGGGTACACCATGACCGACCGGGGCACCTATATCAAGTATGCCCACACCGCAGGCGGTGATCCGAAACTGAAAATCCTGGTGGAAGGGGATGCTGTCTTAAAGAACCAGTACAGTGTTATGGCAGTCAATCCCGGCCATTGTGAGAATGTAAAATACGAGACCGCCTTGAAATTTGCAGACTGGATTACCAGTGCCAGGGCCCAGAAACTGATTGCCGAATTCACATTGCTGGGCAAGGTCCTGTTTATTCCCAATGCAAAATAAGTGATCAAAACACCCTTAAGAATTTGTGTGGGGAAGAAGCCGGCAATCTTTGGGGTTGACAAAAACCGGATTTCTGTCCTAGGATTATGAAGCAGTCTGAGCAAGTGCTGCAGTATTTTCGTTTTTGGACCAGGCCTTGGTTTTGAGGCCAGGGTTCAAAGTATCTCGGGCGTAATTTTATGTGAACTTTAAAAAGGAGGACGATGATGGCAGCTGTAGGTGAAGTCTACAAATGTGAAATATGTGGTAATGTGGTGGAAGTAAAAGAAGCAGGTGGCGGCGAACTGGTCTGCTGTGGAGAGGCCATGAAAAAACAGTAGCAGCCCTTTTTTTGAGCCATAAATAAAAATTATGTTTGAGTTGAAAAGAGCAGAAAGGTTTACACAGCGCATTCTGCTCTTTTTTTATTCCTTCATGTGCTCAGTCAATGAGCGGATCAAGCATATAGAGAATATCACTTTCCCGGGACGGGTAGGGGGCCATGATATGGTCATCCCGAAGCCGGGTGATGGGGGTTTTGTCAATCATTGCCTGCTTAAAGGCGTTGATCAGGCCGGTGGTGTTATCTCCCAGAAAATGGGCACCCAGGATGCAGTCATTTTCACCCACCAGAACCTTGTAGGCGGCATGTTCCATGCCGATCCTTCGGTAGGTGGGCCAGCCAAGGCCGGTGTCATGGCTTTTCCAGTATTTGATCTTTTCCTTTTCCAGCATCTCTTCTGTTTTGCCCACCATGGCCAGCTGCGGGTAGGTGAAAAGGACTGCCGGCACGGCAGTGTAGTCCATGGCCGGCAGGTCGGTGCCGTTTTCCATGGCCATGATGGATTTTGCAGCCACATGGGCCTCCATGTCCGCCACCCTGGCAAGCATGACGGTCTGAACACAGTCTCCAACCGCAAAAATGGTAGGGATCGAGGTTCTCATGGCAGGGTCTACTGGGATGCCTTTTTTGGAGGCCGTCACACCGGCCGCATCAAGATGAAGTGGTTCGATATTGGGAATGCGTCCGGCTCCATTGACCACCAGATCCACCACAAGTGGCTGGCCTGATGTAAAGTGAATGGTATACCCGGATCCATTTTTTACCACAGATGTGATGGAAACCCCTGCATGTACCTGGATACCGTCGTTTTCAGAGGCATTGACCAGCTGTGCCACCATGTCTTTGTCAAAGGGGCCCAGGGGTCTGTCGGCAGCCTCAAGGATATGGACATCCCCGCTCCCGAGGCGTGCGGCAAAATGGGCAAATTCAAAAGAGATGAATCCGCCGCCAATAAAGGCGATGCGCCGGGGCAAAGATGTCAAATCCAGAAAGTCATCACTGGTGATCATATGCCCTGCCCCTTCGATGGGCAGGCTCATGGGGAAAGCACCGGCCGCGATAATAACGTAACGGGTGGTGTATTCGGAGGTACCGATGCGCAGGGTTTTGGGATCAATAAATTGGGCCTGTCCAGTGATATAGGTGATGTCACTGCCTTTCAGGCCGGCGATGGTGCTTTCCGGGATTTTGGAAGTAAATGCGTTTTTTTGTGTTTGTATCTGCTTCCAGCTGATCCGGGGTGGTTCAGTAATACCTTTTCCCAGCAGATGCCGGCTGCGGGCAACCACCTCCATGGTTTCGTAGAACCATTTTTTGGCCTGACAGCCCCGCAAGGCGCACACACCGCCTGGTGTCGGGCTGTTTTCTGCAACAGCCACACGATAGCCTTCTGCTGCCAGATCAAAGGCAGCTGTCTGCCCGGCGGTGCCGGTACCGATAACAATGATGTCAAATTGTTTCATAATACTCCTTTTAGGGATTATTACTGCAATCGCCCGGCTGATTTGCTGCACCGCGAAGGGCACGAAGGATCAAAGAATGATTCGCTTTAGACCATCTTTCAGCGCACCATGGGCACGGTCAGACCGCCGTCCATGAGAAACAGGACCCTGGCTTCCTTTCCTTTTTCTTCCAGTGCCTTGTCCAGGGCAGACTGCAGGTCTGAAAAAGGCGTGATGAACAGCGGAGAGATCACCTCCGGGTCTACGTCGGTGACAGCCCACATCTGTGCCCACAAGCCGATCTCCGCCATTTTGGCGGCCTTGTGATATCCTAAAACATACCCCTGTTCGATTTTTTCCAGGGCCGCTTTCGGGGAGTTGCAGGAGCCCAGCAGATCGGCAAAGGCTTTGCCGCCGATGCCGCACCGGCATTTGGCCACCAGGATCAGGATGCCGTTCTCCTTCAATGCCAGTTTGGCATTGTCAATGCCTTTCTGGGCCTGGTACAGGTCGATGTCCTGGGGAAATTTCACCACCGACACCACAATGTCGGCTTTTTCCGCCAGCGGCGCGCAGAACACCTCATTGGCCCGGTCAATGGCCGCATGGAAAGAATCATGGATATGGCCGGAACAGGCGGCATAGACCTGGTGGTGTTTGTCCAGGACCGTCATGATGGAAAAAATTTCCTGTTTTACGGTCTTGATGGCATCCATCATGTCTTCGTGCACCGGGTTGCCGGAAAGGGCCAGGGCACGCGCCTCGGGCACCAGGGCCAGCTTGTGGTTCTTTTCCACGGTTTTATAGCCGGCGATGCCCGGCAAAAAAGATTTTCTGCCCCCGGTGTACCCGGCAAAATAATGGGGTTCCACCGATGAGATGATGATGATTTTGTCCGCTTCCACCCCGGCCTGGTTCACATACATGGGGGTGCCGTTGGAGGAATCGCCCAAAAACACCATCTCCTCTTCTTTCCTGGCATCATGGACAATGATCCGGTCCTTGATTTTGGGGTACCAGTCACCGAAAATCTGGATGAATTCCTCTTCGGACGGCCCCCGGTGGACCCCGGTGGCAATGATGAACCGGTAATTGGTTTCGGACAGATCATCAAAGATCACATCCAGCACCTTTGCCGTGGGGGTGGGGCGGGTGGCGTCATTGACAATGACCAATACGTTTTCAGCATCCTTCAGGAACAGGTCAAAGGACTTGCTGTTGACAGGATGGGCCACGGATTGGGCAATGACCTGGTCCTGGTCTGCTATGGTTACATCATTGGCTTCCAGAAAGCCGGGCTGGATGCTGTCATCCAGTTCTGCGGTCATGGTACCGTCTTTTCCATAGGGCACGGAAATTTTCATGGTATTGTTGTCCTTGTATCAAAAACTGTCAGCGGATAGGGCCCATGGCGTTGAGCCGGTCTATAAAAGTGTCGATCTCCGCCTGGAAAAGGGTCTTGTCCCCGGCCGGGATTTCCACCACCTGGAGGCGGGCAGGATCAATATCCACCCGCTCCAGCGTGGATTGCATGCTTTGAATCATTTTTTTGGCCCGGGTGTTGCCGTTTTTGTGCTGGCACTCATCTTCCGGGCAGGCGGCCACCAGCACCCCCCAGGCCTTGTTTAAAAACGGGGCCATGAGCAGCTGGGATTCCAGGCGGCCGGCACACATGTTCACATAGATCTCATAATCTTTGTCATGGGTTTCCGATTCCGGAAGCCGGGATGCCTGCAGATCCGGAAAATAGGACCAGTTGCAGGCAAACACAATGGCTTTTGCAGATGCGTGGGTGCTTAAAAACCGGGAGGATTCTGCGATCAGATCCTCTCTGCCGGTACCGAAATTATTTTCGATCTTGGCAGCACCGGCCGGGCAGACTTCCACACAGATGCCGCAGGCCTGGCATTTCACCGGATCGGTTTCAATGCCGTCTTCGCCGTGGAACCTTGCCTCATGGGGGCAGGCTTTGACACAGACCAGGCACCGGGCACAGTTCAGATAGGTCACCGAAGTGGTCCCGGGACCCTTGAGCCCCATTTCCACCAGGTCTTTTTTGGCATCGGTGAACACCTCGGTCAGGGTCACCCCTGAAGAACAGGCCGCCTCACACCGCTTGCAGTAAAAGCAGTTGAAAATTTTGTCCGCCGCCATCTTGGTGGGTTCCAGTTCACCGGACAGCAGGCCGAAAGCGGTGATGATTTTTGCCCTGGGGGCATCCGATTCCCAGCCGGTATATTTAAACATGGGGCAATGCTCAAAACAATAGCCGCACCTGATACAGGCAGACAGGGTTGATTCCCATTTTTCCAGATGTTTGAACCGGGTTTTTTCTTTTGTTTCCATATGTCATAACCTCGCAAAATGTAAATTAATTCATCTTTGTGAATCAGCAGTTCCGCCGGGATGCATCAGTTGTGCACGGCATATCTGAGGCCGGTTGCCGTGACCCAGTCCTCAGGGGCCTGCATGAGTTTGCCCGGATTCAGGATGTTGTTTGGGTCCAGTGCCTGTTTGATGGTCTGCAGCAGTTTGAGGGAATCGGCTTTTTCCACTTTAAAGGACTCAGCCTTGGACAGGCCGATGCCGTGTTCCGCAGAGGTGGTGCCGTTGACAGACCGCACATATTCGTAGATCTCAGTAATGGCTTTTTTGGCGGATGCCCACTGGTCTTCGCGGTTGGTATCCATGAGGATTTTGGTGTGCATGCATCCGGATCCGCAATGGCCGTAGGCGGTCATGATGATATTGTTTTTCTTGGCCACTTCATGGATTTTGCCGGCCATTTCCGCCATTTTGGAATAGGGCACGGCCATGTCATCGGCCAGGGAGGTGGAGGACAGGCTGTCATCATATTTGGACAGGGCGGGAAACAGTTTTTTGCGGCCCATGAAGATCTTGGCCCGTTCCTTGGGGTCGTAGCTGGTCTTGATATCGCTGCCGTGGTGCTTTGTGCAGATCTCTTTCATCTTGTTGATCTCATAGTCCACAGCTTCCTTGACCATGCCGTCCGCTTCAAAGATCAGGGAGGCTGCCACCTCCTTGAGCCCCAGGTTCATGGTCTTGTTCACCGCTTTGATGGCCACGGAATCCACCAGCTCCAGCATGGAGGGGATGGCACCTGATGCCATGATGGCCCCGATGGCGCCCCCGGCATGGGACAGGTGGTCGAAATTGGCAATGCCCATGCACCGGTATTCCGGTATGGGCACAAAATTGAGGGTGGCTTCCACAACAATCCCTAATGTGCCTTCAGATCCCACCATCAGTTTGTGCAGCTGGTAGCCCGATGCCTCCACCCGGGTGTGGGCCCCCAGGGTCACAAGATCCCCGTTGGGCATCACCACTTTCATGCCCAGCACCGCATCCCTTGTGGCCCCGTATTTGACCGATCTCACTCCGGAGGCATTGTTGGCAATCTCCCCGCCGATGGTGGCAATGCGGGATGATGCCGGGGTCGGCGGATAGAACATGCCGTGGGGCTTGAGGGCCAGGTTCAGGTCATCATCCACCACCCCGGGTTCCACCCGGCAGTAAACATCGGGCAGGTTTATCTCCAGAATCCGGTTCATGTGTTTCATGTCCAGAATGATGCCCCCGTAGATGGGAACGGTCTGGCCGCACATGCCGGATCCGCCGCCCCTGGGAATAACCGGAATCAGGGCATCGTTGGCATAGGCCATCAGTTTCTGCACCTGCTCGGTGGTATCCGGCCTGACAACAGCCCAGGGCATGGCGTGGTGGACCGAAGAATCAGACCCGAAGGCGTAAAGGTCGGACGGGTCTGTTTTGACGTTGTTGTCACCGAATATTTCCCGTAATTTAGATTCGTCAACTGATTTCATTGGTATCCCCTTTTGATGAATCATGCATTCATATGTCCTTGTTTAACCATGCAATGATGGTATTGTGATGCCAAATATTTCATAATTTCATAAACCTGTACAAAATTCAATGTAATTTGACGGGCAAAATTCAAATAAATGGGTTTGTTCCTTGGCAAACACCTGGGTTGGGGTTATAATTGTTTTTGTTTGAACATACTGGCGAATGTTTTTGTCGCTTTTTCATACATTTTTAGGGGTATTCCCAGGGAGGATCTTGTCATGACCCATACCATTGCGTTTTTACCACATAATAAACAGATAACCGTTGATGACGGCGAAAGCCTGATCCGGGCTGCCATGGAAGCAGGCGTTCATATCAATGCTTCCTGCGGCGGCGGCGGCGTGTGCGGCAAATGCCGGGTGAAGATTGAATCCGGCGAGGTGGGCGGCGGTATTTCTGAACAATTGTCCGATGCAGACAGGGAAAAAGGGTACCGCCTGGCCTGCCTGGCCACGGTAAATTCTGATCTCACGGTGCGCATTCCCGTGGAGTCTGAAATGGAAACCAGCCGTCTCACCCAGACCATGGACCGGCATACGGCCCAGGCCATCTCCATTGATCTGGAGGACCTCAAGCAGGACGGGCTGTTCATACCCCCTATGGAAAAGATATGTATGGAAATGGACCCGGCTGCCGAGGAAGACAACCTGGCGGATGTGGCAAGGATTATGAATCATCTCCGAATTCACCATGACGAACACCGGCTCACCATGGACCTGGGCCTGATCCGCCGGGTGCCGGATATTATCCGGCAGGAGAATTTCAAGGTGACGGCCACCATTTTGCGGCCGGTGCGGGAAGACGGAAAGAATGAGATCGTGAATATCGAGCCCGGGGATACCACGGACAGAAATTTTGCCATTGCTGTGGATGTGGGTACCACCACGGTGTTTGGTCAGGTTCTGGATCTGCATACCGGAGAGGTGCTGGCCCAGCAGGGGGAGTTCAATGCCCAGGTCAGCTATGGTGAGGATGTGATTTCCCGGATCATTTTCACAGAAAAAGGCGATGGTTTGGCAGTCCTGCACCGTAAGATCGTGGAAACCATCAATATCATAATCGGCGCAATTATCAAAAAAGCCGGTATTCAAAAGCATGAGGTGTCCGCCATTACCCTGGCAGGCAACTCCACAATGACCCAGCTGCTGCTGAAGATCAATCCCAGTTATATCAGAAGAGATCCTTATGTGCCTGCCGCTGTTCTGTACCCCCCCTTCCATGCCGCAGAGATCGGCCTGGATCTGGTAGAGCATGCCACGGCCCTGGTATATCCGGGGGTTTCCTCGTATGTTGGTGGGGATATCATATCCGGTATCATGGCATCAGGCATGTACCGGTCTCCTGAACTGACCCTGTACATGGATATCGGCACCAATGCGGAGATTGCCATCGGACACCAGGAATGGATGGTGTGCACTGCCGCCTCAGCCGGTCCGGCCTTTGAAGGGGGCGGGGTGAAGTTCGGCATGCGTGCCGCCAAAGGGGCCATCGAAGATGTGTCCATCAATCCTGCCACCTATGAACCCATGATCATCACCGTGGGCAATAAAAAAGCCAGAGGCATCTGCGGATCCGGGCTCATCACCCTTGCGGCCCGGATGCTGGAGACAGGGATCATCGATTCCCGGGGCAAATTCAATCAGGACCTGGATACCCCCAGAATCCGTCAGACAGATGACATCTGGGAGTATGTCCTGGTGTATGAGAAAGATACCCAGATCGACCGGGACATCACCATCACCGAACCGGATCTGGACAACCTGATCCGGGCCAAAGGGGCCATGTACTCCGCGGCCCTGACCCTGCTGGACGAGATCGGACTCAAGGTGGGGGATATTGAAAGGATCATCCTGGCCGGCGGGTTCGGGTCCTATGTGGACCTGGCATCCGCCATCACCATCGGGCTGCTCCCGGAGATTGAACCGGAAAAGGTCACCTACCTGGGCAACGGGTCCCTGCTGGGATGCCGTATCAACTGCCTGACCAATTCCCTGCGCCAGAGTGTGACCCAGGTGGTGAACATGATGACCAATTTTGAACTGGCCTCCACCCCGTCTTATATGGACCATTACATGGGGGCCTTGTTTCTGCCCCACACCGAACTCAACTATTTTCCCAAGGTCAAGGCCCGGCTGGAGGAACTGCGCAAATGAGTGGTGCCGGAAACATGGAAGGATCCGGACAAATGAGCAGTTCTGGGCAAACCGACGGTTCGGAACATATCAGGGGGGCGGGATATGTGCGCACCATAAAAATGCCCCCCCCGGCCCTGGGCAACAACACGGCGGATGCCCAGCGTCTGGAGCAGGCTTTGAAAAAAGTGCTGGATACCGGGTATGTTCATCTGCCCTGGCACCTGGTCCGGGATCTTTCGGCCCGGCTGCGGGCCTGGGACTGGCAGGCAAAGGTGGTACTGTTCAGGGATCGCCGGTCCCTTCTGGTGGTGGACCTGCTGGACCCTGCAGATAGCGGCCCGGTGCTGGGGGCGGCCCTGGATATCGGCACCACCCGCATGGTGATCTCCCTGGTGGATCTGGAGACAGGGGAAACGCTGGGTGAAACCGGGTTTGACAATCCCCAGGCGGAAATCGGACCGGATGTGCTCACCCGGATTCACCATGCCCGGACCCAGGCGGGCCGGTCCCAACTCCAGGGTCTGGCAGTGACAGCGGTAAACCGGCACCTGGCGCAATTGTGCAGAGAAAAAGGGGCTGCCCCGGACCGGGTGTTTCTGCTGGCCGGGGCCGGCAACACCGCCATGACCCATCTGTTTGCCGGCCTGTCCGCTTTTGGCATCATCCAGGAGCCCTATATCCCCTGCACCAATATTCCTGATACCCTGGCAGCCCAAAGGATCGGGCTGGACATGCATCCAAAAGGGCAGGTGTTTTTGTTTCCCAATATCGGATCCTATTTCGGCGGTGACCTGCTGGCCGGGATTCTGGCGGCGGATCTGGATCTCAAAGAGGCCCCCTGCATCATGGTGGATGTGGGCACCAACGCGGAAATTGTCCTGGGCAGCAAAGACTGGCTCATGGCCTGTGCCGGAGCTGCGGGACCGGCCCTGGAAAGCGGGGTCAGCCAGATAGGCATGACAGCAAAGCCCGGTGTGATCGACCGGGTGGCAGTGGATCCTTCCACCAGAGAACTGGTCATCCACACCATTGAAGACCGTCCGCCTGTGGGCATATGCGGGTCCGGGATGATCGATCTGGCAGCGGCCCTGTTTCTTACCGGCCGCATCGATATCCGGGGAAAACTTGTGCCCGAAGCCTGTGAAGGACGACTGAAGGAACAGGACGGGATCCCTTCATTCGTGTTGGTGGATGCAGCGGATTCCGGCACAAAAGATCCCATCTGTCTCACCCAGGTGGACCTGAATTCCCTGACCAGTGCCAAGGCAGCCATGTACACCATCCTGGAGGTGATCGTGGCCCACACTGCCGGGCTTTCGTTTGAGGACCTGGAGACATTTTATGTGGCTGGTACGTTCGGGTCATTTATCAATCCGAAGTCCGCCATATCCATCGGCATGCTGCCCGATATCCCGGTGGACCGGTTCCAGGTGCTGGGCAACACCTCCCTGAAAGGGGCCCGGCAGATTTTGACCGATCCGGATGCCTTTGACCGGGTCATGACGGTGAGAGACACCATCACCTATATCGAGCTGAACGTGAACCAGTCGTTCATGACCCTGTTTTCCGGAGCCAAATTCTATCCCCATACCGACCGCTCACGGTTTCCGTCGGTGCAGGTCTGACCTGGCCTAAAAAAACGTTCAAAAAAACCAAAATGATCGGCATGTGTGGTTGTTGATAAATTATGTATACCTGTATATACAACCAGCCTGGATTGTGATACAGTTTTTTTAATTTTACATAACAGCAAAACCGTGAACAAATGAGAAAGGAAGCCTGTATCATGAAAAAGATTGTTGAATGCGTACCCAATTTTTCCGAAGGCCGCAACAGGGAAACCATTGACGCCATTGCCGATGCCATCCGCAACACGTCCGGGTGCACCCTGCTGGATGTGGACCCGGGGCGGTCCACCAACCGCACGGTGTACACCTTTGTGGGGGAGCCGGCCGCGGTGGTGGAGGGTGCTCTGGCCGGGGCACGGGTGGCAAGGGAAAAGATCGACATGACCACCCACAAAGGCGAACACCACCGCATGGGTGCGTTGGATGTCTGCCCGTTCATTCCGGTGGCCAACGTGACCATGGAGGAATGCGTGGCCCTTTCAAAGGCGTTCGGGCAAAGGGCCGCAGATGAGCTGGGTATTCCCGTGTACCTGTATGAGGCATCTGCCACCAAAGATTACCGCAGAAAACTGCCACAGATCAGAGAAGGCCAGTATGAGGCTGTCAAGGACCGGATTGTGAAACCGGAGTGGAAACCGGACTACGGGCCGGCGAAATTCATTCCCGAATGGGGGGCCACGGTCACTGGTGCCCGGTTTTTTCTCATTGCCTATAATGTCAACCTGCTGTCCACCCCCAACCAGGCCCACCGCATTGCATTGAACCTGCGGGAAGCAGGCCGGGGACCGGATGAACCAGGCCGGCTCAAAGAGGTCAAGGGCATGGGCTGGTATGTGGACGACTACAACCTGGCCCAGGTCACGGTGAACCTGAACAATTACCGGATCACCCCGCCCCATATCCTGTTTGAGGAGGTGAAAAAAGAGGCGGCAAAGCTCAATGTGGCGGTGACCGGGTCTGAAATTGTCGGCGTGGTGCCCCTGGAAGCTGTTCTTGCAGCAGCCGATTATTATATTGAAAAAGAAAACCTGTTTGTCCTGGATGAGGATCAGAAGGTGCGCCTGGCGGTGGAGCGGCTGGGATTGCATTCCGTGGCCCCGTTCAACCCAAAAGAAAAGATCATTGAATATATCATTGCCGAAGCACCGGATGAGCCCCTTGCCGGCCTGAGTGTCCGGCAGTTCATCGAAGAGGTGGCATCCCGCAGTTCCGCCCCGGGCGGGGGGTCGGTATCAGCGGCCATCGCAGCCATGGGTGCGGGTCTGGGCTCCATGGTGGCCAAGCTGACCCTGGGGGTGAGAAAATTTGAGGATGTGGATGCAAAAATGCGGGAGCTGATTCCCCCGCTGCACCAGGCGGCCCATGACCT
This sequence comes from Desulfotignum sp., assembly GCA_036351635.1. GTDB lineage: Bacteria > Desulfobacterota > Desulfobacteria > Desulfobacterales > Desulfobacteraceae > Desulfotignum. The sequence goes on along the minus strand of JAZBPL010000094.1, from coordinate 3,521 downwards.
TATCCCCATGATTGACGCGGACACCAACGCATTCAATGACTATGTTACAGCCCTGGGCCTGCCAAAGGACACCGATGCGGACCGGGCATACCGTGCAGAACAGCTGCAGCTGGGATTGAAAAAAGCCATTGACACCCCGCTGTCGGTGATGAAAACCGCGGATGCGGCCTGGGATGCGCTGGCCAAGGTGGCAGAATACGGCAATATCGCTTCAAAATCGGATGTGGAAGTGGGGGCCAGGGCTTTGGAGATGGGTATCTGGGGGGCATACAAAAATGTGGTCATCAACATGGCGGATATCACGGATGAAGCCTATAAAAAAGAGACCCTGGCCCTGGCAGAATCCCTGAAAGACCGGGCCGAAGCAATGAGCCGGCAGGTGCTGGAGATTCTGGTTTCCCGCTCCTGATGCCGAACCCGGGCCGGCATCAGGCCGCCCCGGGTGGGGATGCCTTACTGCCGGCCTGGAATCCCTGTCTGGCTCCGACAGTCTGTCAGCAAGGTGCCCTCCACCGGGGGCGCCCGCTTCGCCATTCAGCGCGGCATGCCTTACGCCATGTCAAACACGGAAGCGGGGTGAGGCCCACAGGAACCGACCGGCACGGTTCTGAGACCCGCAAATACCGTCTTGCACAAGTTTGGAACCCACAGGAATCTCAGAAGGGGTATTTGCACTGACCCTGCGGAGGGTATGATTTATATTGACAGGGCTGTGTATTTATAATACAGCTATATCGAAGCTATGAAAGTGAAACAATATAAATAAATTCCCAGGAGGGTTTCATGAGAGAAGTTGTGATCGCAAGTGCATGCAGAACGGCAATCGGCGGATTCGGGGGGGCTCTGGCCCCTTTGAGTGATATAGATTTTGGCCCCATTCCCATCAAAGAAGTTATTAAACGGGCCGGGCTCACCGGGGATCAGATCGATGAGGTGATTTACGCATCCGGCTACAGGACCGGGGATCTGCCCATAAATTCGGCCCGGGTGGTGGCGGTGAAGGCCGGCATTCCCCAGGAAAAACCCCAGTTTACCATTTCCAAAGCCTGTGCCGGCAGCATCAAGGCCGTGACCCTGGCAGCCCAGGTGATCAAATCCGGTGATGTGGATACGGTGGTGGCCGGCGGTATGGAAAGCATGAGCAATGCCACGTTCATGCTCAAAAAAGCCCGGTGGGGATACCGCCTGGGCCATGGCCAGCTCCAGGACCAGCTGATCCTGTTTGACCCTTTGAGCGGCAACACCATGGGCGAAACCGCGGAAAATGTGGCGGAAAAATACAATGTCTCCAGGGAAGACCAGGATGCCTTTGGTCTCAGGAGCCAGCAGCTGGCGGAAAAAGCCATCAAGGCCGGTAAATTCAAGGAACAGATCGTGCCGGTGGAGATTCCCCAGCGCAAAGGGGATCCCAAAATATTTGACACGGATGAGCATCCCCGGTTCGGGACTACCATCGAGGCACTACAGAAACTCAAACCCGCCTTCAGAAAAGGGGGTACTGTCACTGCCGGCAGCTCCAGCGGTATGAACGACGGGGCATCCGCCCTGGTGGTCATGGCAAAGGACAAGGCCGACTCTTTGGGCATCAAACCCATGGCCTCAATTGTTTCCTACGCCTCGGTGGGGGTGGACCCGGCTTACATGGGTATCGGCCCCATCCCGGCCACCCGCATGGCCCTGGAAAAGGCCGGCCTGACCATGAACGACATTGACCTGATCGAGCTCAATGAAGCGTTTGCCTCCCAGTCCCTGGCCTGCATCCGTGAGCTGGATATGGACATGGACAAGGTGAATGTCAACGGCGGTGCCATCGCCCTGGGGCATCCGGTATCTGCCAGCGGCGGTGCCATTCTGACCAAGCTGCTGTATGGGATGGCTGAAAAAGATGCCAGATACGGCCTGGCCACCCTGTGTATCGGCGGGGGCCAGGGCATGGCCCTGATTGTGGAACGTAAATAGAACTTTCTGTTACACCGGGTACATTGAGACCAAAGAGGCGCACCCTTGACATGGGGTGCGCCTCTTTGGCGTTATTTCGCCCATTGACAATTGCCTTACCGGATAATCAGACAGGAATATTATTCTCCTGTTGGAAGTACCTCTGAAATCACGGTTTTTTATAACACACCAATGCGCAAAGAGATCTTTTGTGAAAATAACAAAAATTACCATTTGGAAAGAAAATTTGGATCTGACACGGCCCTATACCATTGCCTATGAAACCATAGATTGTGTCGAAAATCTGTTTGTCCGCCTTGATGCAGACAATGGTCTCACCGGTATAGGGGCTGGATCGCCGGCAGAGGATGTCACCGGCGAGACCTTAAAGGCAGGTGAGTCTGCGCTGACAGAAAATCTGGAATCTATTTTTTTGCATAAGGATATCCGGTTTTGCCGGTCAATGCTCCGGGAGCTGCGTACCCTTCTCAGTGACACACCTGCGGCCATGGCTGCTGCAGATATTGCCCTTCATGACCTGGTTGCCAAAGGGATGGACATGCCCCTGGTGGATATCCTCGGCCGGGCACACACCCGTCTGCCCACCTCCATCACCATCGGCATCAAACCGGTGAAAGAGACCCTGGAAGAAGCCCGGGAATACCTGGCAAACGGGTTTTCCATTTTAAAAATCAAGACCGGTCGATCGGTGGAAGAAGACATAGAAAGGGTGTGCTGCCTGCATGAAACCTTCTCATCCGACATCCGCATACGGGTGGATGCCAACCAGGGATATGACCAGGACGCGCTCAACAGGTTTTACAACACCACCCGGGGCATGGTGGAGTTCATCGAACAGCCGCTCAAAGCCGGGGATATGGAAAACATGCGGCAGATGCCTGCGCCTGTCCGCACCCTTGCGGCGGCGGATGAAACCCTGCTGGCCCCTGAATCCTGTCTGGATCTTTTTTATCCACCCAGGCCGTTTGGTATTTTCAACATCAAACTGATGAAATGCGGTGGTGTGGCACCCGGGCTGGAGATTGCCTGTATGGCAGAACATGCGGGCATTGATCTCATGTGGGGGTGCATGGATGAAAGTATCGTCAGCATTTCCGGGGCACTCCATGCGGCGCTGGCCGCTCCTGCCACAAAATATCTCGACCTGGACGGCAGCCTGGACCTGGCCAGGGATATTGTGACCGGCGGGTTCATCCTGGAAAACGGATGGCTCAGAACCCTTGATAAACCTGGATTGGGAGTGGAATACACCTGATGAAAACCCATAAAAATATAAAAAACAACATACCTGCAACAGACCTGTGTCGAAAAAAATTCCAGACAACAGGATCGGCAGTCATTCTGACCAACGGCCTTCTGGACACTGCCGATGCCAAGACCGCCCATGGCCTGATCCGCGGCACGGACCGTTTCGATATCCAGGGGGTGATCGATCAGAACCATGCCGGCAGGGATGCCGGAGACATTTTGGACGGCATCTGCCGGAACATACCTGTTTTTTCTGACATGGGCAGCTGTCTGGCTGCCAGTGACAGAAAACCGGATTTTGCCATTATCGGGGT
>JAZBPL010000093.1:0-2952 GCA_036351635.1 Desulfotignum sp. | reverse complement strand
TCATACCCGGTTTCGGTCACCAGAATGGTCTGCTCAAACTGGGCCGACAACGACCCGTCATTGGTCACGGCCGTCCATTTGTCGGGCAGCACATGCAGCTCTTTTTTCCCCAGGTTGATCATGGGTTCGATGGTGAACACCATGCCCGGCACCAGCACCACCCCTTTGCCCGGGGTCCCGAAATGCAGCACCTGGGGCTGTTCGTGAAAGTCGATGCCCACACCGTGGCCCACAAATTCCCGCACCACAGAGCACCCCTGCCCTTCGGCATAGCTCTGGATGGCATGGCCCACATCCCCTAAAGTAGCGCCGGGGGCCACCGCCTCTATGCCCTGTTTCAGGGAGGCGGCCGCAATGGACACAATCTTTTTGGCATCCGGTCCCGGGGTGCCCACAAAAAAGGTTTTGCTGGCATCTGCATAATACCCGTTCAGCACAGGGGTGATATCCACATTCACGATATCCCCATCCTGCAGGACCCGTTTGCCTGGAATGCCGTGGCAGATCACCTCGTTGACCGACACGCACACACTCTTGGGAAACCCCCGGTAGTTGAGGGGGGCGGGTATGGCGCCGGCCCGGATGGTCTGTTCATGGACAAAGGTGTTGATCTCTTCGGTGACAAGCCCGGGGGCGATCATCTTTTCCACCCCTTCCATGATCTGCATCAGCAGCACACCGGCCCGCCGGATGCCTTCCACCTGTTCCGGGGTTTTTATTATAATATCATACTGCTGTTTATATGTTTCTTTCACAGAAATTTCCTTTTTGATGTTCCGGCAGCAATGTTTGTATTTTTTCCCGCTGCCGCAGGGGCACAGGGCATTTCTGCCGATCTTGGCTGATTTGTTTTTCATGAAGTCTGCCGCTCCAGGGGCTGTCCCCACAAAGAATGCAGATAGGCATCCATGATCTGGATATCCACAAGATCGCCGGCAGCGGCGGTGTCAGATGGAAAATGCACCACTTTGTTGGATGCGGTTCTGCCTGTCATCTGCTGCATGTTGTCCGAGGTTTTTACAAAATCTGCGTGCTGTTTTGCGCTCACGCCCTCCACCAGCACCTGCATCACCTGTCCTTTCACCTGTTTGTTCTTCTCTTCCGTGACCTGGTCCTGCAGGGCCAAAAGCTGGTTAAGGCGGTCCATTTTTTCCTTTTCCTCCACCTGGCCTGCAAATTTGGCCGCCGGGGCGGATGACCGGTCTGAATAGGCAAAGGCAAATATGGAATCAAACCCGACCTCTGTGAGCAGGGATGTGGTGTCATGGAAATCGGTGGGGGTTTCTCCGGGAAATCCCACAATGATATCTGTGGAAAGGGCAATGCCGGGGCAGGCGTTTTTCAGGTCATTGATCCGGGACAGATAGATCTCTCGTGTATATCCCCGGTTCATTTTTTTCAAGATCCTGTCCGATCCGGACTGCACCGGCAGATGCAGGTGGGCACACACCTTGTCCAGGTCTGCCATGGCCTGGATCAGTTCAAAGGACAGATCTTTGGGATGGGAGGTGGCAAACCGGATACGGGATATGCCTGCCACACGGGCAGCCTTTTCCAGAAGATCGGCAAAGGAGATGCCGCCTTCCCTGCGGTTGTATGAGTTGACATTCTGGCCCAGCAGGGTGATTTCCCGCACCCCTGTGTCCGCCAGAATCCGGATCTCCTCCACAATGGATTCCCAGGACCGGCTTCTTTCCCTGCCCCGGACATAGGGCACCACGCAGTAGGTGCAGAAATTGTCACACCCCTGCATGATGGTGACGAACCGGGACACCTGGTTTTCGCTGACATCTGCTTTGTCCGGCATGGTATCAAAGATCACATCCGAAGGCGCGGTGTCCACAATCTGCCGGCGGCCGGACTGCAGCGCTGCAATGTGCTGACCAAACCGGGAAAATGCCTGGGTGCCCAGGACCAGGTCCAGATGGGGGAGCCGCTTAAAGGCATTTTTTCCCTCCTGCTGGGCCACGCACCCTGCCATAACCGTGAGCAGGCGGGGTTTTCTGCGTTTTGCCTTTGCAAACCTGCCCAGAAAGCTGAAGGCTTTTTCCTCTGCCTTGTGCCGGATGGCGCAGGTGTTGCACACCACGATATCTGCCTTTTCCATATCAAAGGTATGGCGGTATCCCATGGCTTTGAGGATCGCTGCCAGCTTTTCAGAATCATAGACATTCATCTGGCACCCGATGGTGTTGATATAGGCATACCCGCTATACTGCATCAAACATAAAATCCTTTTTCAGGTCTGCAATGATCCTGAAGGCATCCTCTGCCAGGCCCGGTGCAATGGCCATGCGCACATGGCCGGTCTGCGCATCCAGGGTGGTGATCACGGCAACCCCTTCATGGGCTTCAAATATGAACTTGATAAATCCGATGCGGGTCTTGTCCACCCGGAATTCCCGGTGCAGGGTTTTCATGCTGTGCTGTGTGTTCATGTCATTCACGGATCTTCTTGTCACGCATTGGCCCGGCCGCAGGCGTTCTCATGCTGCTGATCTTATTTTTGTCAAATTTTCTGTCACACTTTATCTGTCATGCTCTGTCACTTAAAAATATGCAATATACCATTAATGGCAGGCATTACTCAAACAATTTATTTAGCTTTTAGCTGTTAGCGGTTAGCTATCAGCTTTTGAATGCTTCCACCCTGGTTGTCTGGACGTTAAGTCCAAAGCGTTCATCAGAAGAAAAATCCTTTGTGATTCTCCCATACCTGAAGTTTTCCCAAAACTTCCCTTTCCTCTCCCTCTTAGACTAACCGCAAACAGCTAATAGCTAACAGCTTTTAACCCCGATACCCTTTTCTTTGTCCCGCGGCTGTGATACATCCCAGAACAGCCATGACCATAACAGCTTCCATATTCAAAAAAATCGGCATTGCCTCCTTTATCATGATGGCTTCGGTGTTTGCCAGCCGGGTGATCGGCCTTGTGCGGGAAATGGCCATTG
>JAZBPL010000092.1:0-28623 GCA_036351635.1 Desulfotignum sp. | reverse complement strand
GCCGTTCTAGCGGTTTGATCAGGGCCATGGCACCAGCGGCCAAAATTTCACTCTCCCACGATGACAAGTGGGTATTTCATACGACTGATTTACAGAAAATCCCGTATTGAACTGTTTGTTTATCAGGGGCACAATCAAGGGTACTGGGCTGAATATTGCACTGGCAAGGCATTTATCGAGAATTTAAGAGCTGATGGCTGCATCGGAACAAGGACGTGTAATCCAACCATTTTTAATTATTTCGAAAGGAGAAAGGAATGCCCAAAAAAGATGAAATTTACAAATGTGACGTATGCGGGAACGTGGTGCTTGTCCTCGAAGGCAAAGACGGCGACCTTGTCTGTTGTGGAGAGAACATGCGAAAGCTCACCGAGGAGGAAATGAAACCGTATCACCCGACAATCTCCAAACCCGGTTCTCCATAAATTGTCTGGTGAGGGCGGGCCATCATTCCGTCCTCACCCCTTTCACAGAACCTTGCCTGCATGTCACGCTGACGGTGCATGTATATCCTGTTAGCTGTTTATCAAAAGCAGTCTACTGGACAACCCAGACAGTGCAGTCGTTTCCTGAATGAATAATTTTGTTGGACACACTGCCGAACATGAATTCCTCGGCTTTGGATACCCCCCTGCGGCCGATAACCACTGTTCCGAAATGCGCCTTTTCCGCCACATGCAGGATATCCTGTGCAATGCTGGTGCCCCGGCTGCAATAGGCGGGATCTTCTGCCAGCGGGGAATGACAGCTTTCAACATAATCGGTGTACACCATTTTTTGGGGAATACCGTAATCCGCAATCATCTGTTTATTATCTGACAAAAAGTCTTCTATCTTCTGCCGGTGTGCAGCACACGCTTTTTTCCAGGCATCTTCATCCGGAAAAATATCACGGTCAGGCAGCCGTTCTATATGCAAAAGTGTTATCTCGAAATCACGACAGCCTTTGACGATCTCTGCCACATATTCAACCGCCCGTTTTGAATTTTCAGACCCGTCAATTGCCACCAGAATTTTATTGGTATCCATAAGAACCTCCCGGAAACCCCTTTCTTTTGTGAATTTTTGTTACACACACCCGAACAAAACCACTCTACCGTCTATGTATCATTCACCCCATATGCTTCAGACAGCGCCGCAGGTCGCTTAATAATTCATCCACAGTTTCATAGTAGACACTCGCGCTGGCCGAAAAGTGCATCAAAACCCAGTTCAATTCTTTGGGAATATAAGGAAAAATCTTCTGCAGATTGGCCAGCCTGTTTTTAAACACCAGCAGAAAATCTCCTGGTTCCATGTCCGGGGCTTTGTTTTCATCGCCAAAGTGCCTGATGACATCTTTCTGGGAATAGAATCCTTTGCCAACGATGTACAAAAGCAGGCCGCCAAGGCCGAAAATATCGAGGCCAAAAGGATTTTCATGAAAATCAAAGGTATAGTCAAAATCGATCCACACATAATCACCGGTGTGGGTTTCCCGCCACAGGTGATCCCGCCGGATATCCCCGTGTTTTTCACCGTTGGCATGTAGATATGCGATTGCCTCACACGCGCCGATAAATTTCTCCAGAATCTTGGGCAGATACGTGAAAAAATAGGTTTTGTGATCCACATCCAGCCCATAAATCCAATTGTCCAGCCGTTTGCCCATGACAACATCCAGCACACGTATGGTATTGCCCTTTTCATCCTCTGCAGAAAATCCCTGCATAAAACGGGAATCCCCCCGCACCAGGTCAAGGATACGGGCTTCTTTGCGTGGACTGCGGTAACACGTAATCTTGATGTCTCCCATCTGAAGTGTAAATTTTTCATAAAAAACCAGTTTGAGCAGGCGGCGTTGTCCAGATTCAAGATGTCTGCATCTTTTGACCCAGTATTTCGGGTCCTCTACCCCGTAACTTCTTTCCACTTCATCACGCAAAACCAGGTAATGTCCGTCTCCAAAAACCAGCACATCGCCGCCGGTTATGCGCATGAAATCAGAGGTATCCGTGTACACCTTTCCCTGTCTGCCCATGTATGGATCTGATTGAAAACGCTCCAGGATCTGTTTGACGGTTTCAGGCATGTGTGCCTCCATCGCTCATTCAATTTTTTTGCCGGCGGTTTTGGCAATCCTGTCCATTATCCAGTCAGCCAGAACCTTTTGTGCCACACTGCCTGTATCCTTTCGGATCAAATGAAGGGACAGTTCCGCCCGGGCCATGGTCTTGTGTCCGCCGGCGGAACCGTATTGGGAAAAGGCTTCTTTGGCGGTGTTTCCCGCCCCTTTGCGCAGGCCGTCATTTCTGAGAATAACAATCAGTTTCCGGTCCTTGACCCCGGAAACAATGGACCAGTTGACCCCGGCAATGGTCAGGAAAAAATCCGCCACGATCACCAGTTCATCCGGCTTGGAAATTTTTCCGGCATGGTAGAACACCCGGTTGTCCTTCACCTGCCTTTTTTTGATGGCGTTTCCCAGAAAATCCAGATCCTCGTCTGTAAAAAACGCCCGCTCCACCTTGGTGACGATATTGTTGTCCGCAAATTTGTACAGATACTGAAAGGCCCTGATGTCCTTGCTGGTTGACTGGCGTGTGAAATCGGCGGTATCGGTTTTAATGCCCATCATCAAAGCGGCTGCCAGTTTGGGGGACGGCTTGATTTTCCAGGATTTGAGATATTCTGTGAGAATGGTGGAACAGGTCCCGTAACCAGGTCTGATATCTGTATAGGCTGCCTCAGGGCTGGACACCGGATGGTGATCGATGATGGCGGTATAGGCGATACCGGCAAAAGCCGCGTTGTGATCCGGCTGAGAATCAACAATAACATAGTTATCAAATCCGGACGTGTCCACCTCGGCCAGATCCTTGAGCCCTGGTTCGGTGAGCTGGATCAGTGTCAGGTTGTCAGGCCGGCTGATGCGGTTGAAATGGGCAATAACCACTTCAGACACCCTGCGCCACAACAGGCGCTTCACCGCCATGGCAGAGGCAATGGCATCCGGGTCTGCATTGATGATCACCAATACTTTTGCATTGGTTTTGAACTGCGCAAAAAAGCGTTTGATATTTTCCCTGCTGCTGCTCATAAAGGCATCTTATGTGTGTGGTTGCTGCTGAAAAACAAAACCAGTGTAATAAAAGCATACCCGATAATGGCCAGGATGGCAAACCACCCGTAAAATACCCCCAAAGGGGCCAGGAGTAAGGCGGTGAGCCAGTGGATGAAAATCACCGTGGGGGAGTGCAGCTGAATGGGAAAATCCTCAAACCGGCAGATAACGGCCAGGCCGCACAGGTTCCAGCCGTAAAGGGAGGCAAACACATGCAGGTGCAGCAGCCATTTGGTTCTCTGGGGATCGTAACTGTCGGACATCTGGAAAAATATATAGGCGATCCCGGTGATGGCGGTGACGATCAGAAACCCGATGCCCGAGGTCAGAAACAATTTCTGCTGCATGGATTTGGCAAAGGTGTAATACAGGTAAAACACCACCACAACGGCTGCAAACAGGGCAGATGTCACAAAAATCTGGGGGATGAACCGCTCCAGCAGGATAAACACAAAAAAAATGATCACCCCCAGGGTGATGGTCCAGAAGCACAGCTCCATGAACACCTTATACCCGGAACCTTCAATATCTTTGAGCATGGAAAACACTAAGGACAAGGTGATCAAAGACAAGGGAAAGGAAAATCCCAGAAAAAAGGTGTTCAGCACCAGTTTTTCCATGAAGATCCAGTGGAAATATTCATTGTTCAAGATCACGACAAAGGCGATACCGATGCCGGAGGACAGGCACAGCAAAGATGCATGGTGAAATTTTTGTGACACAGGCACTGATTTTTGGAAAAAATCTTTGGGAAACCAGGAAAATGCATTGCCCCGGACCTTTTCCACCAGCAGGCACAAAAAAATGGACACCGCAAGGGTGACCGGATACAGCTCCCAAAATGCGGAAAATGCATAGACCAGAGAGCCGGCAAAAAACAGCCGGACCGTACCGGACACCTGTTTTTGTCCCTGGGTGTAATACAGCAGGATGGACCCGCCCGTGCACAGGTTGAACAAGAAGATGTGCAGGCGTTCAAAACTGTAGTGCTGCAAGGGAAAATAGATATGGACAAACCCGAAAATCAGGGCGGTTATCATCAAAAAAGAAAATAATAGTTTTAAAGGCGCTGTCATGAAAAAATCCGTGTTATCTGGTCATGGTTATCTGTTCATGGGTTTCACCGGCCCAGCAGATGCCTGAGGGCAGGTGCCAGTGTCTCGTGCTGAAAAACAAATCCGGTGTCCAGCAGTTTCCGGGGTTTCACCCTGGCACTGGTCATCAGGGTTTCTTTGCCCATATCTCCCCAGAGCAGGGTGGCTGCCCAACCGGGAATCACAAAAAAGGCCGGCCGGGATACCACCTGGCCCAGGGTTCTTGTAAACTCCCGGTTGGTAACGGCATGGGGTGCTGCCAGGTTAACCGGGCCTTTTACTGCACTGTTTTCCAGGATGTGCAGAATACCGCCCAGGGTATCATCCATGCTGATCCAGCTCATGTACTGGTGTCCGGAACCAAGACGGGCCCCGCACCCGGACAGGAATGCAGGCATCATCCGGGCCAGGGCACCGCCGGCCGGGGTGAGCACCACGCCGATGCGCAGCTGAACAGTGCGGATACCGGCATCTGCTGCCGGCAAAGAAGCCTGTTCCCACCTGTGGCAGACCCGGGAAATAAAAGAGTCCCCCATGGCAGAACCCTCGGTGAGATACGCATCCTGTCCTTCCCCGTAATATCCGATGGCAGATGATGAAATAAACACAGAGGGTCTGCGGTCCATGGCAGCCATCTTTTCCACCAGCAGCCTGGTGGGCTGTATCCGGGAGTCAATGATCTTCTGTTTTTGTTTTTGGGTCCATTTCCCCCGGGAAATATCCACGCCGTTGAGGCTTATGACGGCATCCACAGGCCCGGCTGCCGCCATGTCCAGAATCCCTCTGCCCGGATCCCAGAACATTTCATCTGATGCCAGATCATGGCTGCGGCGCACCAGGCGGATCACTTCATGGCCGCAGGTGCGCAGAAATGGCACCAGGGCCGACCCGATGGTGCCGGAAGCCCCTGACACCAGAATCCGCTGGCGCTTGACCTTGTCTGCATAGTGTGTCAGGTCATATGCCAGCACCCGGTGCCGGTAATCAAATATCCGGCCCAGCTCTCTGCGCACATGGCCGTAAAAGGGACGGGCCAAAAATCCCATGGGCAGCTGAAAGGCCACCTGATCCTCCATGATGGCGCTTTTCCGGCCGTCAGGATAAAAAAGATGGGTGTGCTCCCATCTGGCGAACGGACCCTTTGTCTGCCGGTCTTTGAACAGCCGATTTTCATGAAAATCTATGTGCTCCGCCTCCCAGTCCATGGGAATACCCAGCACCCGCATCTCAAACCCTACCTGTACCCCTTTGTCGATCCCTTTCCCCTGCCGCCATTTGAGCTTCAGCGGTGCCCAGGGGGGGGTGAGCCGCATGATGGCGCCGTCTCTGGCATGCCAGGCAAACAGTTGCGCCACCGGGACATCTATTTTTGACTGTTTTATAAATACCTGCATATGCTGCATTTTCCCAAATCATCATTGATTTTACCCAGGGTATATTATAATAATAGACGCCAAAGGGAAAACCTTTTTTATCATTTGCCATGTTCTGTTTTCAGGCACACTCTTTGCAAGAATTGTGATATGTCCAAATGGTTTTTGGCAATGGGGCCACAGCCTGGACAAGAACATGAAACATGTAAATCTAAAAATCAATGGAGGAGTAAAAAATGGACAAATGGGAATGCCCGTGCGGATATGTATATGACCCGGAAGAAGGAGATATGGACAATGGCATCGAACCGGGAACTGCCTGGGAAGATCTGCCTGAATCCTGGGTCTGCCCCCTTTGCGGTGCGGAACAGGAATATTTTGAAAAAGTGGAATAACCGGAGGTCCCATGTTTAGACCCGTTACCATAGCAGAAGGGATCTATTCGGTGGGGTGCAGAGACTGGGATATCCGTGATTTTCACGGGTATTCCACCTATGAAGGCACCTCATACAACGCCTTTCTGGTGCAGGGAGAAAAAAACATTCTCATTGATACGGTGAAATCCGGTTTTGGAGAGGAGATGCTGGCCAATATCAGCCGCATCATGGACCCGAAAAAAATTGATGCCGTAATCAGCAACCATACGGAAATGGACCATTCAGGAACAATACCCCTGATAATGCACAAAATCGGAGAACACAAACCACTGTATTGTTCCAAAATGGGGGCCAAAAACCTGAACAGTCACTATAAAAAAGACTACAACTACCAGGTGGTGGGATCAGGAGAAACAGTTACACTGGGTAACCGGACATTCACCTTTCTGGAGACCCGGATGCTGCACTGGCCTGATTCCATGTTCACCTATATGCCCGATGAAAAAATTTTGTTTTCCAGCGATGCCTTTGGCCAGCACTATGCCGGGGACAAACTCTTTGATGATGAGATCGGACAGGAAATCATGCCGCATGCCCGCAAATATTATGCCAATATCCTGCTGCATTTTTCTCCCCGGGTCCAGACCCTGCTGGCGGATGTTGCCAAAATGAACCTGGATATCCGCATGATTTGTCCGGATCACGGCATCATCTGGCGCAAAGACCCCGCAAAAATCATCTCCGCCTACGACCAATGGTCCCGCCAGGAACCCGCAAAAAAGGCATTGGTGATTTTTGATTCCATGTGGGAAAGCACCGCAAAAATGGCCCGGGCCATCACCAGCGGCATTGAGTCTGAAGATGTGCATGTGCGGCTGATGAACACCCGCAAATGGCACAGATCAGACATCATGACCGAGGTACTGGATGCCGGCGCACTGGCGGTGGGGTCCCCTACCCTAAACAACGGGATTTTCCCGGTGGTTGCCGATGTCATGACCTATATCAAAGGGTTGCGGCCCCAGAACAAAATTGCCGCGGCATTTGGTTCCTACGGCTGGAGCGGTGAGGCGGTCAAGATATTGAACAAAGAATTTGAGGAAATGAAATGGGATATGGTCAGTGACGGGGTCAAGGTACTTTATGTGCCGGATGCATCTGATCTTGCGCGCTGCTTTGATCTGGGCGTTACTCTGGCGAAAACCCTGAAGGAAAAGCTGTCGGAATAAACCAGCAACAGGGAGGTATGCAGGCATGGCCAATGAATTCACGGCTAACGATATTTTTGATATTGCCATTGAAATTGAACAAAATGGCGCCCGGTTCTACAGAAAAGCTGCCAATCTGGTGGACCAGGACATTCACAAACAATTTTTAACTTCCCTGGCAGACATGGAAGATGACCATGAAAAAACCTTTACTGCCATGAAGACGCAGCTGGAGGGTTCAGAAGCGGCAGCCACAGTATTTGATCCGGATGATGAAAACACCCGGTATCTCAAGGCCCTGGCAGACACCCGGGTGTTTTTCCAAAAAGAGCAGCCAGAACCCAGCATGAAAGGAATTCTGACCGCAGCCATTGCTGCTGAAAAAGATTCCATTTCTTTTTACCTGGGCATCAAGGAACTGGTGCCGGAAAAACTGGGAAAATCCAGGGTCCAGGATATCATAAAAGAAGAGATGCGCCATATCCAGCTGCTGGCGGGAAAACTTACGGAATTTGCGTAATGAAGCTGTTGGTTTTTAGCTTTTAGCTTTTAGCTCTTAGCTGTTAGCTGTTAGCTTTAAGCCGGTAGTAACCATCAGGGAGAAATTTGTAATTGTTTGCTGGAAGCTGATAATTGAGATAAAAAACCAGAACAAAAGCCCCGGGGACCTTATAATGGCCTCCGGGGCTTTTTTTTTTGGCAACGGTAAAACTTCGCACCGTCACAGCAGGGCTTCAGCGCTGTTGATCAGGGTCAGGTTTGTGAAAGCTGCGCTTTCATTACACGGGTTTATATGACGGGTATCAGGCTTTCCACAGGCCGTGCAGGTTGCAGTACTCCCTTGCCACCACTTTGGCGGCATCGGTTTTAAAAGTGGCTTCTGGCGCACTGTCCGGGGTCAGCATCTGCCGCTGGACAAACATGTTGTCCTCACTGGTCAGCTCGATCCACTGGATATAATGTTCACTGGTCATGGGATGCGGCGCACTGCCGACTTTGACCTTGTATCCGCCTTCAATTTTTTCCACCACCGGCACATGTTTTTCCACAGCTGCATCCACGGTGTTCTCCACCAGCCGTTCCATAGGTTTGCCGCAGCAGGTTACCGGGGGCTGCTCTCCATGAAGGACCTGCACAATATTGCCGCATTTTTCGCACTTGTAAATACCCATTTTTTCTGCCATTTTCTACTCCTTTGCTATGTTTGGGGTTGGATTATTCATGTTTTCATGGCCCGCACAGGGAACAGGGGCCAATATGGTGTTATACTATCTTATTTTATATGGTGTTTACAACCATTTTTCCCGTATCATATGGATGTTCTGGATGTGTTATCAGGGTGCTCCGGATGTCTGGCCATTAAAATCCGGTGCATCCACGCTTCTGCCAGCCAGGTATCATTCTGGCTCACCTCCCTGAACACAGAGGCAATCTGAAAATATTGTTCGTTTCTTGATTTCAGGCCCCAATATAAAGGCGGTGCTGATTTTTGGCGTAACTCTGTCCGTTTGCGTCTGTTTTTTTTGATATCCGGCATGAACCTTCCTTTTTTATCAGTCGGTCACCTGATGGTCACCTGATATTTACCTGATTTTCCCGCCCTTATTTCTCAGGAAATTCAAGAAAGCAAAGATCATGCCAAACAAAAAAACCCCGCGCCCGGGAAAATTGCATGCAGCCTATGCTGTTCCATCCACGGACCACACAGCAGTGATGCAGGTGCGGCTTGCGTTTCACAGAATCTGTGCAATGGCTGCTTCAATCTGTTCTTTTGGCAGTGCGCCAACCAGGGTGTCCTTCACCTTCCCGTTTTTCACCAGCAGCATGGTGGGAACAGAAGAGATGGCAAACCGCGATCCAGTACCGGGGTTTTCATCCAGGTTCAGCTTGGCCACCTTTAACCGGCCCTGGTATTTTTCTGCCAATGCATCCATGATCGGCCCCACAGCACGGCAGGGACCGCACCAGGGGGCCCAGCAGTCCACCAGGACCGGCAGTGCTGAAGCCATGATCTCCTGGTGAAAGGTGGCATCAGAAACAACCACGGGCTTTCCAAGGTTTTCCATGGAAAGAGGACTGCCGCATCTGCCGCATTTGGGCCTGTCTTTCATACGTGCCACCGGCACCCGGTTTTTGGCGTGGCAACCGGTGCAGGCAACAATAACTGTCTGGGTTTTCATGGCCCCTCCTTTTCATGATTTCACTATATCATCGCGGCAACATTTTTCCCGTATTCCTGGGCAGCTTTTATGCCGCCCCCCACCCAGGCTGCCTTGAGCATGAGGGGCCCTTCAGATACCATGTTCATCTTGAAAATATGGGTCATGGTATCAAAAATCCGGCCGGCTGCCTCGCCGCTCCATCCGTATGAACCGAATGAACCACCGGGTTTTCCCGAAAGCTCCGCCCGTTCTGCCATAAACAGCAGCTGCTTCATCGAGGTGATCATCTCCCCGTGATAGGTGGGTGAGCCGAAAATATAGGCTTCATAACCTTTGAGATCTTCCTCGTTTTTGATTTCACTGACCCTTTTAAGTTCTGCATTGTGTCCGGATATCCGGATACCTTCGCCGATGATGTCTGCAATGGCTTTGGTCTCTTCAGACCGGGTTGCATAAACAATCAATACCGTTCCCATACGTCCTCCTGAAATATGTGTTTTATGTTTGTGATCAAACAGTAACGGCCGGTACCCTGTCCGGCTCAGCCCTGTGGATATTTACATCCGAAAATCCGATTTATGTGTGTTGATTGCCGGCCACCTGCACCAAGCCGACGCCGGTGCAGGGAGCAATCCGGGAAGATATACCGTCTTTTGAAAATCTGTACCGCCGATACGTTTCACCATGAGACACTTATGCCTCTTTTGTTACAGAATCGGTTTGGAAAAAACGGTTTGCGGGCATCCCCCCGGGTCAAATGCATTGGGTTAAATCCTTTTTCATGAATAGCTCCTGAACAAAAATGTAAAAAAGCTTGTGTATCTGCATTTTGTATCATTGCCTGACGGGATTTAAAAGCAAAAATCACGCCAGTTTCAAAAGGGCGGCCCAATCAAAATATGAATTGCTCCTTGCCAAACAGGCACAAAACATGCAAAATATAAAAAGACCAATTAAAGAGAAACAATAGCAGGTTTCATCACGGTCAAAAGTCAAAAATAAAAAAACCCATGACCTCACCAAAGGAGCAGCCAAAATGACCTCGGAAAAACCCATACTATACGCTTTGAGCACATGCAGCCATTGCAAATCCACCAAGAAATTATTAAATGACTGCAATGTGGAATATAATTACGTGGAAGTGGACGACCTGGAGGGGGAAGAAAGAAAAGCCATTATCGCCGATATCAAGGAGTTGAATCCGAGGTGTTCTTTTCCCACCATCAAAATCAATGATACCGTCATCGTGGGGTTCAAGGAAAAAGAAATCAAAAAAGCACTGGGGATCGAATAATGAAAGTCGAACAACTTTATGAGGCTTTGAAAAAATCACAGGAAGCCAAGGGCATCTATTTTAACAAGGACAAAGACCTGGTCTTTGAGCTGCTGGAGTCGCTGCTTTTAAACAAAGACCGGTATGGATACATGGCGTGTCCCTGCCGCCTGGCCTGCGCAGACAGGGAAAAGGACAAGGACATCATCTGCCCCTGTGTCTACCGGGAGCCGGATCTGAAAGAGTTCGGGGCCTGCTACTGCGGCCTGTATGTTTCCAAAGCTGTCCACAACCATGAGGCCCAAGTGGAATATGTTCCGGAAAGAAGACCCCCTGAAAAAATTTTCTAAATGATTACGGAGATTGCCATGAATGACGAATGCACCCCTGTTTTAAACACAGGACTCCGCGGCATTGATGTCGCAAGTTCAAAAATCTGTGATGTCCGGGGCAAAGAAGGCAAACTGATTTACCGGGGATATCTCATTGAAGACCTGGCAGAAAATGCCACATTTGAAGAGGTGAGTTTTCTTCTGCTCTACGAACGCCTGCCTAAAAAAGCGGAGCTGGCTGATTTTGATGCCAGCCTGAAACAGAAACGCCATGTGCCGGAAAATGTGTTCGCTTTTTTGAAAAGCCTTCCCAAAAACATGAATCCCATGGATGTGATCCAGATGACAGCCCCCATGCTGATCCAGACCGATGAGAACGCGGGCTCAGAAACCCTGGAACATACCCTGTACAGTGCGGAGAATCTGATAGCAGGGCTTGGCACAATCATTGCGGCCTGGGACAGAATACGCAGCGATAAAACCCCGGTGATGCCGGACAATACCCTGGGCCATGCTGCCAACTTTTTGTATATGCTCACCAATGAAACACCCGAACCGGAAGTGGCCGGTTTTTTTGATGCGGGACTGGTGCTCCATGCAGAGCATTCCTTTAACGCGTCCACCTTTACCGCCCGGCAGGTGGCCTCCACCAAGGCCCATATTTATGCAGCAATATCCGCAGCCATCGGCAGCCTTTCCGGGCCGCTGCACGGCGGTGCCAATGTCCGGGTCATGAAAATGCTCATGGAAATCAAATCCCGTGAAAATATTACATCCTATATCAACAATATCCTTGATTCCGGCGGCCTGATCATGGGGCTTGGCCATGCGGTCTACCAGACCGATGACCCCCGGGCCCTGATTTTGGCCCCCATGTGCCGGCGCATGGGAGAAATCGCCGGAGATACCCACTGGTATGAACTGTCCAAAGCCCTGGAAAAAGAAGGCAAAAAGGCGTTCAAGAAACGCAAAAACAAAGATATCTTCTGCAATGTGGATTTTTATTCCGCATCCCTGTTTTATGCCATGGGCATTGCAATGGACCTGTTTTCTCCCATATTTGCCCTGTCCCGGGTCAGCGGCTGGTGTGCCCATGTCATGGAAGAACAGTTTGCCATGGCTGCACCCAAACCCTCTTTGTACCGCCCGGGGGCAACCTATGTGGGAGAATACTGCGGTCCGGATGAATGCAAATTTTCCGATATTGACAGCAGGTAAAATCTGCGGTGTTAAAATCGATGGATGGTTAATAAGCGAAACCTAGGTAGAAAGTGCGCAATAATAATTATTGAAGAAGGAAAAAATATGAAAGCCTGGAAATGTACTGTATGCAATTATATTCATAAAGGTGATACCCCGCCGGACAAATGTCCGGTATGCGGGGCAGGCCCGGACAAATTTGTAGAAATTGAGATCCCTGATTCACAGGAAAAAACAGCTGCTGCGCCTGCCAATGCATCTGGTGCTGCACCAGACTCATCCCCCCCTGCCCCTGACACTTCGAAACAGTCAGGCGGTATCGCCACGACTGAAGAAAAAAAAACAGCATCCACCGGTCCACAAACGCTGTACCAGCGGATCACAGACCTGATGATCCGGCACCATGCCCACCCGATACTGGTGCATACCCCCAACGGAATTCTGCCGGCAGCAGCTGTTCTTTTCATTCTGGCCTGGCTGTTTGATGCCACCCTGCCGGCAAAAGCCGCTGTCATCAACCTTATCTTTGTAGTTCTGGCCCTGCCCCTGGTATTGTACACCGGTTTTCTGGAGTGGCAGAAAAAATACAACCAGGCCTATACCCTTTTGTTTAAACTCAAAATACTGGCTGCTGCTCTGACAAGTGCCGCCTGCGTGATTTCCATGGTCTGGTACCTGGCTGATCCTGCAGTTTTATCAACGCCTCTGGCCTGGGTATTTATTTTCATCAATATCGTCATGCTGGCATCCGCCGGCGTGGCCGGCTTCATCGGCGGGAAACTGGTGTTCAAGGACTGATATCCCTGCTTATTATACTGACATTGTCTGAAAAGGAGCTGTGGCATGGCTGACCTTATTTCCATGAACCCGGACGGTTCTCTTGATGTACCGGACCACCCAGTGATCGGGTGTATCCCCGGAGACGGCACAGGCCCCGATATCTGGCACGCCACCCGCCCGGTACTGGATACAGCGGTTGCAACATCTTACGGCGGTAACCGCACCATTAATTTTACGGAACTGCCTGCAGGTGAATCCAGTTTTCAAAAAACCGGAGAATGGCTGCCGAAAAACACCCTGGAACAAATCAAAAACTTGCGGGTGGCCATCAAAGGCCCCATGACCACGCCAGTAGGCGAAGGCATGCGGTCCCTGAACGTGGCCATCCGCCAGGAACTGGACCTGTTTGCCTGCATCCGGCCGGCCCGGTATATAAAAGGGGTGCCCTCTCCGTGCCGCAACCCCGGTGCAATTGATATGGTGATTTTCCGGGAAAACACCGAAGACCTTTACGCAGGCATCGAGTGGCAGTCCGGCAGCAGGGATGCAAAAGAGATCATTGATTTTATCAAAACCAAAACCGGCAAGGCCCTTGCGCCGGATACCACCGGCATCGGCATCAAACCCATCAGTGAAGCAAATACCAAACGCCTGGTGCGCAAAGCGATCCAGTATGCCCTGGACAATGACCGCAAAAGTGTGACCCTCATGCACAAGGGCAATATCATGAAGTTCACCGAAGGCGCTTTTCTCCACTGGGGCAGGGAAGTGGGAACCACCGAATTCACGGATGCCGTGATCCTGGAAGACCAGTTGTGGGATGCGTTCAATGGAAACATGCCCCGGGGTAAAATCCTGCTCAAGGACCGCATTGCCGACAGCATGTTCCAGCAGGTGCTGCTGCGGCCCGAAGAGTACGAGATCATTGCGGCCCCCAACCTGAACGGTGACTATATTTCAGATCTGCTGGCCGCCATGGTGGGAGGCCTGGGCCTTGCCCCCGGCGCCAATATCGGCACCGAGTGCGCCGTGTTCGAAGCCACCCACGGCACCGCACCCAAATATGCGGGTCAGGACAAGGTCAATCCGGGTTCCCTGATCCTGTCCGGCGCCATGATGCTGGATCACATGGGCTGGCACGAGGCTGCAAATCTGATCCACACCGCCTTGGAACAGGCCATTGCCGCCAAAAGCGTCACCTACGATCTGGCCCGCCAGATCCCCGGCGCCACCGAGGTATCCTGCTCCGAATTCGGCCAAAGGATCTGTAAGCATATGGGATAGATATCCACCCAATGGGAAAAAAAGCAAGACCCGGTTACCGTTTTCTGCCAGTGTTATAAAGGCTTGGCCGGGTTACGCCTGCTTTTCCTGCCACCCCATGCACCCAGACCAAGTATAATCTGATTTAGATTTCAGCCTGTGTGCATATGATGGATGGGGGGGCTGCTTATTCATATTCACTCACACCCGGGGTTCCCTATCACCCCTCATACCAATATTTCAATTCCCACAGGGCAGTGATCTGACCCGTATATATCATTGTCGATGAACGCATCCTTGACCATGCCGCTGTCCAGCAGGTCCTGCGTGACAAAAAAATAATCGATGCGCCATCCGGCATTGTTTTTCCTGGCGCTGAACCGGTAGGACCACCAGGAATATTTCACCGTGTCCGGATAAAAATAGCGGAAGGTGTCCACGTATCCGTCTGCTGTCATGCGGTCCAGCACATCCCGTTCAATGCGCAGAAACCCTGACCTTTTTGCATTGGGACCCGGATTCTTCAGGTCGATCTCATTGTGGGCGGTGTTGAAATCCCCGGTGATGATCAATCCTTTTCCCGCATCCCGCAGCCCCTGGGCATACTCCAGGAACCAGTCATAAAAATCCAGCTTGTACTGCAGGCGTTCATCACCCATCTGACCGTTGGGGAAATAGATATTGAAAAGGGTGAACCGGTCATAATCCATCTGAATCACCCGGCCTTCGCCGTCATATTCGGGCCTGCCGAAATCGGTTATCACCTTTGCCGGAAGATGTTTTGCATAGGCCGCCACCCCGGAGTACCCTTTTTTCACTGTGGCATAGGACCAGAAAGAGTGATAGGGCGGAAAATCGGTCATCTCCGGGGTGCGCTGGTCCGCCTGAAGCTTGGTTTCCTGGAGCAGGAGAACGTCCGGGTTAAGCCGGGCCACGGAGGCAAAAAAATCTTTTTTGAGCACGGCCCGGAATCCATTGACATTCCAGGACACCAGCCGCAATTTCCGGTTTTTGGGACCAACGTTATTACTCATATCAGCCTTCTTTATATTTTAAAAGTATGGGTTTGGCGTTTCTGCTGCATGACGCAGGTTGCCGGCAGCTGTTGTTATACTGCACCCTTCCGGTCTTGGAAAAAGCCCCCCGGGGGGCGGGCATCGCCAAACCCGACAGGAACGGGTTTCATGGAATTTCCCTGTACACCGGATCTTTGTACATATCGGAGATTTTCACCGAGTGGACTTTTCGTCTCAACCGGTCCGGGGTAACAGCATGATGCGGGCATCCGCCACCACACAATGGTCCGGGGTGCAGATCACCGGATTCAGGTCAATGGATGCAAAATGCGGTTCCAGATCCATGAGCAAATGGGAAAAGCGCACCACCATTTGGGTGAGCGCTTCCATGTTCACACCAGGCCGTCCACGGAACCCTTCAAAAACCGGTTTTGCCCCCAACGCATCCACCATGGAACAGACATCAGCCGG
This sequence comes from Desulfotignum sp., assembly GCA_036351635.1. Lineage (GTDB taxonomy): Bacteria > Desulfobacterota > Desulfobacteria > Desulfobacterales > Desulfobacteraceae > Desulfotignum. The sequence continues at coordinate 12,971 of JAZBPL010000092.1, read as the reverse complement.
AGTCACCGGTGCCAGGCGGATGGCGGTGTCATTGTAAAGTTCCACCCCGGTGCCGCCGGGGCCCAGTACCACCACCGGACCGAACTGGATATCGTTTTTGGCTCCCACCAGGATCTCGATGCCGGACACCATCTCCTCCACCAGTACCTGCCGGCATCCTTTCAGGGACAAGAGCCGTTCCATGTGCAGCGCTAAGTTGACAGGGTCCTGAACTCCGGTAACCACCGCATGCATCTCGGTTTTGTGGACAATATCGGCAGACACGGCCTTGATTACCACCGCGTGTTCTGCTGCAGCCAGAAACGTGCGGGCAGTTTCCAGGGAATCGGTCAGGACCCCTTTGGGAATGGTCAGTTTACCCTGGGCCAGCAGCTCTTTGGCAAACGGCTCCAGGACCCACCCCATGGGTTGTGCTTTGGCAAGAATCTGTTGCATGCGCTGGTTCACCATGGTCTGCACCTCTTCAATGCCTTGGCCATGAGCACGGCTCCCTCCACCGAGGAAGCCACCGGGATCCGGTTGAGTTCAAATCCTTCGGTGATAATCTTGTACTTGTCCTCTTTGGGCACATAGGCGATCAGGGGTTTGCCCTCATTTCTGGCCACCTGGCTCAGCTTGGCCCCGATGTCTGCGGAAATACCCGGAGAATACGGTAAAAGCAGGGCCAGGATGCAGTCCAGATTCCGGTCCCGGGACAGATGTCGCACAGATGTGAGAATATCGGTATCCACACACGATCCTGTCAAATCCACCGGATTGTCCAAAGCAGCGATCTGCTGGATTTCCGGGGACAGTCTTGCCCGGATGGTATCGGCCGTGGCTGCAGCAATCCTGGGAATATCCAGGCCGTGGTGGCCACAGGCATCTGCCGCCACCACCCCGTGCCCGCCGGAAACTGTCACGATTCCCACATTTCCGAAGATGCCCTTGGGATAACAGCTCAAGGCCTCACAAAAAGAGGTGAGTTCATATTCCGTATCCGCCTCTGCCACGCAATGCTGCTGCATGATCTGTGAAAACACCCGGTAGTCACCGGCCATGGAAGCGGTATGGCTGGAGGCGGCGGCAATGCCCCTGGCGGTTTTGCCTGCCTTGAGCACCACAATGGGTTTGGAACAGGCCTCAGCCCGTTTGATAAAATCCCTGCCTTCCCGGCAGTCAAATCCTTCGATGTAAAAAGCGATAACCCGGGTGGCAAGATCCTGTTCAAACCAGTCGATCATGTCCGTTTCCCGAAGACAGGCTTTGTTGCCGATACTCACTGCAGATGATACCCCGATGCCCTCGCCGGCAAATTTCACCATCTGGTCCACCAGGACCCCGCCGCTCTGGGACACAAATCCGATGTTGCCTTTTTTGGGGTGGATAATGCGCTCACCGGGCAGAAAAAAGGTATCCACGGCATCGGGCGAATAAATGCCCAGGCAGTTAGGGCCCACGAAAGGAAAATCCGCCCGGGCCGCCATATCCGCCACCTGGTTCTGGAGGTCTTTGCTGCCGGATTCAGCAAATCCGCCGGAAATAATCACCGCCCCTTTTATCCCTTTGGCAATACACTGGGACACAACATCAGGAACAAACCTGGCCCTGACCGCAATCACGGCCAGGTCCACGGGAATTTCAATGTCTGCCACAGACCGATACAGCGGTTCGCGGTTGAGACGCCCGCCTTTGGGGTTGACGGCAAAGGTCTGCACCGGGTAACGCAGGTGATTCTTGTTGTAAATCACATTGGCCGGATGGCTGTCATGGGAGGAGGACACGCCGATCACCGCCATGGAAGTCGGTCTGAAAAGGCAGCTTAAATCCATGACGTCCTGGTATGCCTAATTGTCCTGGTCGGCCAGGTAATCATCATACATGGATTCCAAACCCAGCTTGTGTTTGGATTCCTCCTGAACCAGCATCATGAACACTTTTTTGGCATCTGCATTATCGGTCTGGTCTGCCAGCGTCTGGTAGAGTTTCACCGCCTTTTCTTCTCTTTTCATGGCTATTTTGAGAATTTCAGGCATGGGCATGCCCTGCTCATAGTCTTTTTCCACCATGTAATCACTTATTTTCAGATCTGGTATCTTTTTGAACTCATAGGAAGCAATTTTTTCCTTGTTTCCGGAAATATCAGACAGCAGGGCTGCATGTTTTTCTTCTTCTTTGGCAAAATTTTCAAAAATGCCCTTGAGGGAAGCCCTGGTGGCTTCAGCAGCCAGGGTATTGTAAAATGCAACCGCTTCTTTTTCCTTGTCAATGGCAAAGGTCAATATTTCATCAATGGATCCAAAATGCATTGGTGTTTTCCTCCTGATTGGTGTTTTTCGTTTTTCAGCCAATAATAATATCACATGACAATTAAATACAGCTATTAAATAACAGGTTGAGAGCAATTTGTATACCAGATTTCAAGGTCATGGCAAGTAATTTTTTATTTGTCGGATGGTGTACCGAAAATGGCTGTCAAAGCGGCTTCAACCGTTTTATATTCAAAGGAAAATCCAAGATCTTCCAAGCCTTTGGGATATGCTTTCTGGCTGTTGAGCAGCGAAGCTCCCAACTCCCCCATGACCAGTTTCACCATAAATTTGGGGGCAGGCACAACAGCCGGCCGGTGCAGTGCCCGGCCCAGAGCTTTGGCAAAATCGCGCTGCCGGACCGGTTCAGGCCCCACCAGATTAAACGGGGCAGAGGCACGAGATTTTTCTATCAGAAAGTCCGCAGCCCGGATCAGATCCTGGATATGAATCCAGGGAAACCAGTGCCGGCCCCCACCCAGAGGGCCTCCGGCAAACCATTTGAATGCCGGGGACATGACCGACAAAGCCCCGCCGTCCCCTAAAACTACGCCAAACCGCATGATATGCACCGTTGCCCCGGCGCTTTCTGCCTTGCGGGCCTCCGCTTCCCAGTCGATGCACACCCTGGCCAGAAAGTCGGATCCCGGCGGGGTACCTTCTGTGAGCAGCTTTTCTTTTGCATCACCATAGATACCCACTGCCGAAGTACTCAAAACCGTGACCGGCTTATTTTCCGCCATGGCCGCCACCAGGTTCCGGGTGGTCTGTATCCGGGAATCATAAATGGCCTGCTTGTATTTGTCTGTCCAGCGTTTGAAAATGCTCTGGCCGGCGAGGTTGACAATGGCATCTGCCAGGGGCACCTGTTCCTGCCAGGTCCCTTGTTTGGTGGTATCTGCGGATATCCACACAAAATTGTCAAATTCTTCGGTAAACGGATGGGTGCTGGAAGTGCCCAGCCCGGTCACATGCACGCCCTTTGACAGAAAATACCGGGACAGGTGCGTACCCACAAAACCGGATGCACCGGTGATCAGCAGTCGTTCCATGGATTCCCTCCTGTTGATTTACATCATAATTTATCACAATAACCATGATTTCACATTCTACAACCGGCCGGGTGCCACCGGATCTTTTTTCTTTTGGATTTGACAACACAGGCTCTCTCAGCCTACAGTAAAGGCATCCATTTTGCATATATTACAACCAGAACATAACCCAGACACTGAACATCTTTTCACAGCACGTGATCTGCAATGATATGAAAGGAGGTTTCCATGATCGGAATTATCGGCAGCGGCAATGTTGGCGCCAACACCGCTTTTTTTCTGGCGGAAAAAGGGGTGGACCACGTCACCCTCTGCGATATCCAGGAGGGACTGGCACAGGGCAAGGCCTTAGATATGATGGAGGCAGCCCCCATAAGGGGATACAGGACCTCTATTCAGGGCACAGATGATCCGGATGCGGTTCTTACTGCAGACATCATTATCATCACCGCCGGGGCTGTGCGCAAACCCGGCATGGATAGAGATGCCCTTTTCCAGGAGAATAAAGGTATCATCAAGACATATGCAGAAAAGATCACCAATCCCGGAACAAAGGTCATTGTGGTTACCGAGCCGGTGGATCTGTTGACCACAATTTTTGCGCAGCACTCGCCGCTGCCCCCCCATCAGATCATGGGCCTGGGCGGAATTCTGGATGCCACCCGGCTGCGGTTTTTCATTGCAAAAACCCTTGGGGTATCCATGGAAAACGTGGCAGCCCAGGTGGTGGGCAGACATGCCGATGATATGATCATCCTGCAGGATTACTGCTGCGTATCCGGTGTGCCCATAGAAACCTTCATGGCAGAAGAAACCCTTGCAAACCTGTTTGACCAGACCCGGCAGGCCGGTTCTTTGATCGTGGATCTGGCAGGCAGATCCAGTGCATATTACGGCCCCTCTGCTGTGGCCGCTGAACTGGCCGAAGCCATCTGCCATGACACCGGCAGGGTTTTGTCCGTATCCCGTGTACTTACAGGACATTTCGGCATCCATGGTGCGGCCCTGTCACTGCCTTGTGTAATCAACCGGACCGGTGCGGCAAAGGTGATGGCACCCAGGCTGGACAACGGGCAGATTGAGATATTGAACACAGGTGCGCAGATGATAAAAAAGACTGTCAAGGAGGAATCCCATGCATAAAGTATCCATTATCGGTGCAGGAAACGTGGGGGCCACAGCGGTTTATTATATTGCGGAAAAAAACCTGGCAGACATTGTCATGGTGGATGTGGTGGAAGGCCTTCCCCAGGCAAAAGCCATGGATTACCTGCATGCCGCACCCATGAGAAACTACAATGTGCACATCTCAGGTACCAATGATTACAAAGATATTGCCGGCTCGGATGTGGTGGTCCTCACCGCCGGTATTCCCAGAAAACCGGGAATGGACCGCATGGACCTGATGAAAATCAATGTGGACATCGCCAAAAAAGCCGCCCAGGCAATTGCCGAATACGCCCCCAATGCCGTTGTTGTGGTGGTGTCCAATCCTCTGGATGTCATCGCCATGGCCACCCTCCAGGAAACAGGATTTGCCTTGAAACGGGTCATGGGAATGGCCGGGGTCCTGGATGCAACCAGGTTCCGGTATTTTATTGCAGAAAAACTTCAGGTCTGGCCCGGGGATGTCATGGCCATGGTTCTGGGAGGCCATGGAGATACCATGGTGCCTTTGCCACGGTATACAAGGGTGAACGGCATCCCGGTCACGGAACTGATTGCACCGGATGAACTGGAAAAACTGATCGACCGCACCCGCACCGGCGGCGGGGAAATTGTATCCCTGCTCAAGCAGGGATCAGCTTTTTACGCGCCCGGGGCTTCAGTGGCCAAGATGGTGGAGGCCGTCATCAAAGATGAAAAACGGGTGGTGCCGGTGTCTGCCTATCTGCGGGGGGAGTACGGGTACCAGGATATATTTCTGGGGGTACCTGCCCTGCTGGGAAAAAACGGGGTGGAAAAAATTCTGGAACTGGCATTGACCGATGCGGAAAAAACCGCCCTGGATGCTTCTGCCAAAGCGGTGAAAGACGGGGTGGACACACTGCGCACCTTTTTTTCACCGGGTTAGTTTCGGACAGCCAGTCTGACTCCGAATCCGATCAAAGCTACCCCGGCCAGGCGGATGGCTGTCCGTCTGGCCGGGGGCCATCGGACAAGCTTGCCGGCCACTGCATTGCCGGCACCCATGCCGTTTCGGGCCGTGGCGTTCAAAATGCTGATGGTTCCTGCACCGGGAATGAGCTGAAACACAACCTTCGCTGCAATAAAGCTGCCGTAATGCTGGGTTTCAAACATGTTTTTCTCCTGATCTCACAGGTGCTTGATCTTTTTTTTGTCTTTTTTATGGTAGATATCAAAAAAGATCACGCTGTTATTGGGGATGGGACCGCAGTGCAGCCGACGGTTTTCCTTGAGACACCTGGCGCACCAGTAATAAATGATGCGGTAATCACGCCTGCCCACATATTTTTTGAGTCTCCCATGGTATATGCCCTTCATTTTTCCGTCTGCACCGGATGGATCGATCAGCAGACGGTCAATGGTTTTTCTGATGCGCTGATACCCTTTGGGATCGGTTTTCCGCACCTGCGAAAGTTTACTGGAAAACAGATCGGTGGGATAATATTGATGATTCACGACAAATGCAGCGGAATGGACTTTATTCATAAGGATCTATCTTTCCTTTTGTAAAAAACCCTGTAACAAGTACAGATCCCCTGGTATTTTGTCAAGGCACAATAAAGAAATTTCAGGACCGTCACATGTAACCGGTTTTATTCGGTTGACCTGTACCTGGCCGGCGGTAGCCTGGTTCCATCCCGAGACCCGTGGGTCCTGATAACAAATAGAACAGATCTGAGCCCACATTACACAGCGGCATCCCCGGGGCGGCATTCATGTCAGTCAGTTCCATGATCTTACCGAAAAGGTCCATACAGCCTTACTGAAAAATGGGTAAATTCCCCCATTGACCCAGCAAAAGAATCTGCATACAATTAATAATAAACATGACACAATAGTGAAGGTGTACGTCACTATTTTACCATTCTAAAACGTTGGAGGTTATTATGAAACTTACCAGTTCCGCATTTGTCCAGGGAGAAAAAATTCCCGCCATCTACACCTGCGATGGAGACAATGTGAATCCGCCCCTGGAGATCACCGGTGTTCCCCATGATGCCACAAGCCTGGTGCTGATCATGGATGATCCGGATGTCCCGAAAGACCTGCGGGAAGACGGCATGTGGGACCACTGGGTCGTATTCAACATACCGCCGGACACCCGCATGATTGAAGAAAACAGCGAGCCGTCAGGCACACCGGGCATCGGCACCAATGGCCGGACAGGGTATTTCGGGCCCTGTCCGCCAGACAGAGAGCACCGGTATTTTTTCAAACTGTTCGCCCTTGATACCCAGCTGGATCTGCCTGAAAAAAGTACCAAGGCAGATGTGGAAAATGCCATGGCCGGCCATGTGCTGTTCCATTGTGAACTGATGGGTACATATGAAAGAATATGATGCATATCTGCATGTTCACCAATACATACCTGCCCCATGTGGGGGGGGTGGCCCGGTCGGTACACACATTTTACCGGGACCTGCAGAGAAAAGGGCACCAGGTTCTCATTGTTGCACCGACCTTTGCCGAAGAAGAGGCAGACAACGGTGAAGATGACATTGTTCTGCGGGTTCCTGCCATCCAGAATTTCAACGGCAGTGACTTTTCCATGCGCATCCCTGTACCGTTTTACATTGACGAAAAACTGGATGCGTTCTCCCCTGATATCATTCACAGCCACCATCCCTACCTGCTCGGCGATGCTGCCTTCAGGGCGGCCCGGCGGCGCAGGCTGCCCCTGGTTTTTACCCATCACACCCTGTATGAGGAATATACCCATTATGTAACCGGCGACAACGACAATTTCAAACAATTTGCCAGGAATCTGTCCACCATGTACGCCGATTTATGCGACCAGGTGGTGGCTCCCAGCAAAAGCATTGCCGATCTGATCACAGAACGCGGGGTCACCACTCCGGTGACACAAATCCCCACTGGTGTGGACACACAGTTTTTTTCGTCAGGTGACGCGCAGCGTTTTAAAAGAACGCACCACATACCGGAAAACGCCTTTATCATCGGACATGTGGGCAGACTTGCCCCTGAAAAAAACCTGGTATTTCTGGCCAAAAGCGTCGTCAAATCCATGCAAACCCTCCAAGACACCTGGTTTTGTGTGGCAGGAGACGGGCCTGACAGACAAAAAATACTTGAAATATTTACAGACTACGGCCTTGCCCACCGGTTGATACTCACAGGAAACCTCACCGGCAGCACCCTGGCCGATGCCTATCAGGCCATGGATCTCTTTGTTTTTTCCTCACAATCTGAAACCCAGGGCATGGTGCTCACCGAAGCCATGGCCGCAAAAACACCTGTTATCGCCCTGGATGGCCCGGGTGTCAGGGAGGTGGTGAAAAACAAAAAAAACGGGATACTTCTTCCTGCTGATGCAGCGCAAAAAATATTTTCCCAGGCAATCTGCGACGCCTTGTCTGATCCTGAAAAAATTGGGTCATGGCAGGATTACGCAGAGCAGACAGCCATGAAATTCAGCAGAGATGCCTGTGTCAAAAAGCTCCTGAACCTATATACACACACCGTTTCCCGGGGTCCTGACATGGCAGGGGCCGATGACAAAAAGATGGAACCCTGGGAAACCTTCTTGCTGGCAATTCGCAGCGAATGGGACCTGATCGCTGAAAAAGCCCACTCCCTTGCCCGTACCGTCACCTGATTTGTGAACCCATGAAAAAGTCTCGTCAAATAACAATCATGGCCTGAGAAACCACTACAAATGATGAAAATATAAGCATTCAGGCATTAGCTTAACACTTAAAACGCAACACTTTCATATAAAAACTTAAGGAGGCTTATCATGCACAGAAGCGCTAACGAAATTATTGGATATAAATTACATGCTGAAGATGACCATTTCGGGACATGTGAAGACCTGCTGTTTGATGACCGGTGGTGGACCGTGCGCCATATAGTGGCAAACACGGGAAACTGGCTCATCGGCCGCAAGGTTCTGGTATCACCCATAATGATTGACAGGCCGGACTGGCACACCCGCAGCCTTTTTCTCAATGTGTCCAAGGAAGCGGTGGAAAACTGCCCGGCCCCATCCCAAGATGATCCTGTGTCCCGTGAACATGAAAAAAAGCTGTTCCAATACTATGGGTATCCCTATTACTGGGCCGGCACGGGCCTGTGGGGACCGGCAACATATCCGGCAGCAGTGGGGACAATTACACCGGGCAGCACAGCAGACCCGGAGGAAGAACCGGATGATACAGGCGACAGTGAAAAAAACCACCTGCGGTCTTTCAAAGAGGTCAAAGGATATTTCATCAAGGGATCAGACGGGGATATCGGACATGTGGAGGATTTTATTTTAGATGATGAAACCTGGGCGCTCCGGTATGTTGTGGTGGACACCCGGAACTGGCTGCCCGGCGGCAAAAAGGTGCTGCTGTCCCTGAACTGGGCAAAATCCGTCACCTGGGAGGATTCCACCTTTGAAATGGATCTGACTACCCAGGCCATTGAGAACGGCCCGGAATTTGATCCTGCAAAGCCGGTGAATCTTGAGACGGAAACCCGCCTCTATGACTATTACGGCAGACCCTTTGAAAAAACCATTGACAAACATCTGCAGCAGCATATTGCAAATCCCTTTGTTTAACCGGCGTGATGGTGCAAAAATTATTCAAAAAATGGCTGCCATGGCGGTTTCTGATCAGACGGATAACCGGATTTTACGGGTTTCTGGATCCTGTCACCCTCATGGCCCGCCTGCGCCAGTTCAGCAAGCCCTCTGAAGTGCAGGAACCCATTGAACTGCTCCGGGCCGGGCTCATTTTCCATGCCCGGGGCCTGGTCAACACCCGGGCCATCCAGTACAATCTAGACTGGATCTGGCCCTTCTGGGTGGTAAAACAGTTCACCCCCAAAGATGCCTCTTTTATCCCCAGGGGATTTTCCTTTTCCCATATCAATGTGACCCACAGGAACTGGACCGCAGTGGGCCATCCAGACCTTGCCGCCTACCCTGTCATTGATCCCAGGGGGCTTGTGACACCCTTGTTTGATGCATGGTCCATCGATGTCTGGCTCATGACCCATGACAAAGCACTGCTGCTGCCGTCCCGGCAGCCCCGGGTTGAGCAGACGCTTGATCTGTCAGATGAACTGGCAGTCACCACTGCCGCAGCCAAAAACACCCTGTCTATTGTGTGCACGGCCAGCGTGAAAATGGATACCCCTGCCGGCCCGGTGCTGCAGATGACTGCCAGAGGCAGCATGCAAAAGGATGCCGGGTGGCTGATTGTATCCGTCCGGCCCTATAATCCGGAAGGGATCTATTTCATCGACCATATCCGCTATGATGACAGCCGGTTTGTCATTAACCATGCCCAGGAGGTGCGCTTTGGAACCGCTCCAGAAAAGGTGCTGTTTTCCACCTATGACCGCGGGGATGTGGCCCTGGAACTGGACCGGCCCCAGAGGGAAGACCAGGCCGCATGCCCCATCGGCATGGCAACGGCGGCCGCGTTTTTCCCGGTTGACCCCGATGCCGCCACCCAGATTGATATCCAGGTACCTCTGAACCAGGACACGGCGCTTTTATCTTCCGGCACCGGCCGGCCTGCAGCACCTGCATCACAGATTGTTTCACAAACTGCAGCCCTGGCCATACCAGACGCCAGATTTAAATTTCTGTATGATGCCGCTGTCAGGACCCTGCTGCTGTTGAGTGCAGATGAGGTGGTTCCAGGACCTTATACCTACCGGCGTTTCTGGTTCCGGGATGCCTGCCTGATGATGAATGCCCTGCTGGGCCTGGGACTTGCCCAAAGATGCGAACGCCTGATCCAGGGATTTTCCAGGCGTCAGAAACTGAGCGGGTATTTCCAGTCCCAGGAAGGGGAATGGGATTCCAACGGCCAGGTGCTGTGGATTGCCCACCGGTTTACCCAATGCACGGGCAGAATTTTCCCGGCATCTGTTTTCACATCCCTGATGAAAGGGGCCCGGTGGATCATACACAAACGCCGGAGCAAAAAGGACGGAACGCCCCATGACGGACTGCTGCCGGCCGGTTTCAGTGCCGAACATTTAGGGCCCAATGACTATTATTTTTGGGATGATTTCTGGGGGGTTGCCGGACTTCGGGCAGCCGCAGAACTGGCGAAAAAACAGGAAAACACTGCAGATCAGCATATGTTTGCGGCCCAGGCAACCGATTTTGAAACCTGCATTTTCACCTCCCTGGCCCAGGCACCCGGGTATAAAAAACACCAGGCCATCCCGGCATCGCCCTACCGCCGGATGGATGCAGGTGCTGTGGGATCCCTGGTTGCAGATTATCCTTTGCAGATCACCCCCCCCAATGATGCCAGAATAATGAACACCATGTCCTATCTCATGGCCCATTGTTCTTTTGGCAAGGCCTTTTTCCAGGATATGATCCATTCAGGTATCAATATTTACCTGACCCTGGCCATGGCCCAGACCTTTTTGCGCAGCCAGGACATCCGGTACAAAGAGTTGATCCAAACCGTTGCAGACCTGGCATCCCCCACAGGCCAGTGGCCGGAAGCCATCAATCCTTTGACTGGCGGCGGGTGTATGGGAGACGGCCAGCACGGCTGGGCTGCGGCAGAATGGGTCATGATGATGCGCAGCCTGTTCATAAGAGAAGAAGGGGATATGCTCATTCTGGGATCCGGTATTTTCCCGGAATGGCTGCACCAGGACACCCCCCTGTCCTTTGGTCCTACCCTGGTACCGGGGGGTTCTGTCAGTGTGACATTCACCCGGGCTCACAAAGGACTGGAACTGTTTCTCACCGCATCTGTCAAGGGGAGACCGCTTCCCTGCAGGGCAGCGGTTCCAGGATACCGCCCAAGATATCTGGATACGTCACACGATTATTGTCTGCTTGAACCGGTTCAAATTCCAGAACCGGGTTGTTTTCCTGCCGCAAACCTAAAATGAAACGGTCAGGGCCAAAGACCCCACCACATGCCCCCTGGACTGGTGATCGAACTGTTCGGTCCTGAAAACATGGCGGTAGGTCAGCTTTATTGTCTTATAGCTTGCGGCAATACCTGTGGAAAATTCCGCCACAAACGGTTTCTTATCAACACTGTGGCTGCCTGTAAAGGTGTTGCCGTCCAGGAAGATATCACGCAGCAGCGCTTCCGCCCGGAAACCGGCAAACCAGTGCAGGCCAAAGACAGGAATCCGGGGATAGCCGTAAACGGACACCGGCGCACTGATACCGGCACCGGGACGGATCACGTCAGATCCGAAATCCATGGGGATATTGTATCCCACCCGGACCTCACCCCCGGCATCAGCACTGGTTTTCACATTGCCCAGGGTAACGCCGGTGTGGGTGAGCAGATCATAGCACAGCCAATCTGTCAACATCGCCCGGTGGGTGCGCCATTTGCGCTGCCAGGCAAACCCCAGGGCCACCTCATCATCCAGCTGGTTATCCCATCCCTGTGCTTCGGCAATATCCCTGAGGTCATGAACGGTATTCTGGACCTGTTCCCCAAGGGCGGACGGGCCCACCACCCCCAGGGTGATTTCAATGGTATCAAGTTTTGTTAAGGTTTTGCTGTGCAGCGCGATGCCTGCGTACAAATACCCGGCATAGGGCCGGTCATCAGGCAGCAGTTCCGCGGCCTGGATATCTGCCGGGGTATAGATCTGATGCCCGAACAGCAGCCCGATATTGTGGGTGCTGCCTGGAACATGGGCAAACGGGACTGCCCGGATCACAGGCAGAAACCATTCGGGCAGGCGGACATCATCTTTGTATTGCTTCAAATCTTTTGACAGCCAGGTCATCTGCAGGGCATTGGTATAATACTTGTCAGTATCGCTGAAAAGATCATTTTCATAAAAAAACTGGAAAGTCTGCAATCCGGCAGATTCCTCACACAAGGCCACAGAAGACAGCAGCAGGATAAGTCCGGCTGCAAGGAATGTTTTCATCAGATGCAAATATCCTTTCTTATTTGTCACATCCATTTCACAATTTCATGATACGGCGGTATATGCCATGAATTTTGCGCCGGAACAAAAAAATGGCCAGGATAATACCCCCTGCCACGGCCAGCAGCTTCACATCCCATTGCACCACCGCCCTTCCCATGATCACAAAGGGAACCCCCATGATACCCTGGATCAGCCACGCGCACACCATGTAAGGAAGAAACCGGATGCCTGACAAGGGCAGCAGATAATTTTTCAGGGCATAACTGAGCCCTGGAATCACCATGAACAAAATTCCATACCCCAGGTGCCGGTTTTCCGGCATCCGAGGTATGGAAACGCCGGTTTTTTCTGCCAGGTTCTGTATCCACCGGCCTGCAATCACCCGGGTAAACCAGAAGGAAACAACCAGATGAAGGGGAGTCACCGCCATCATGATGACAACACCCCACACAGTTCCGAATCTCAGGCCCAGCAGGACCAGAAAGGGCGTGACAGGAAACCCCACAACCGGCAGGACTGCATAGGGCAGCAGCAACATTGCCGGATG
>JAZBPL010000091.1:0-17125 GCA_036351635.1 Desulfotignum sp. | reverse complement strand
TGGCAATTTCAAGCAGCATCTCTGCACCATACTCAGACATGAACTGCATGTCCCCGGTGGATTCATAATATTTCCAGATATTGAATGCAATCGCTGCATTTACGTGCTTTTGCAGCTGGGAATTGTCCGGAATCCACCGCCCTGATTCGGGATTCAGGTGCACGATCTGGGTTTCTTCCCTGCCGCTGCTGGAACTCTGCCAGGGAAACATGGCCCCCTTGAATCCGGCTTTTTTTGCAGCGGCCCGGGCCGTGTCCAGACGGCGGTACCGGTAAAGTAGAAGAGACCGGGTTATTTCCGGATGCTGCAGGGTGATGAACGGGTAAATATAGAGTTCATCCCAGAAAATATGCCCCCGGTAGGCTTCTCCGTGCCAGCCCCTGGCAGGCACCCCCACATCCAGGTTAATGGTCTGTTTGGAAACGGTCTGCAGCAGATGAAAGATATGCAGTCTGACCACCATTTCCGGATGGTAATCCGGACGTTTTTTTCTCCGGTCGGTCATTGTGATGTCGGACCGGCGCCATAATTGTTTCCAGGCCATTGTATGGCTTGTCAGTATATCGTCGAAGCCGGGGGCGCGTCCGACCCTTGCCCTGGCGGCCAGACCGCACTCGGAAATGGCAAAATCCCGGGAGGTGTGCACCAGGACCACTTTTTCCACCACAATGGTTTCTTTCTGGTTGATATCAACAGTATAGCGTTTGCCCACATATCCATTGTCATCGATCAGTTCCGGTTCCAGATCCAGATCCTTGCCTTTTCTGGTTATCCGGGTCCTTGCTGCCATGGCCACCCGCAATTCAGACTGGACGGTCTGCACTTTCAGGTAAAGCGGCCCATCCTGGACAGATTCACTTTCCAACACTTCAAGATGCCGGCTGTTCAGCTCGCGGTACCGTTTTACCCCCTGGTTCTGGACCGTGCCGTCTATGGCCGATTCCACCTCAAGGGCGCCGGTGTGGTTTTCACTGGTCAAAGATACTTTCATGGCAGCTGTGTGGCGGTCTCCCATATGGATAAAACGCTGCTCTTCCATCCTGATACGGCGCCCCTGTTCGTCCTCAAAAACGACGATATGGGAGAGGATCCCCCTTTTCATGTCAAGGTCCTGGCAATAGGAGCGGATGGCTGCGGTTTCAGGAGAGAACCATTGTCCATCGGTGAAACGAAACTTGAGACACAGCCAGTTGGGCATATTCACAAGGTCTTCATTTTCGATTTCCCTGCCGGCAATCTCTGTTTTGAGCCGGTTGTATCCCCCGGCCAGATAGGTACCGGGATAATGGGTATCATCGGCGGACACCTGGGCGCTTGCCCCCCTGGTGGCGAAATACCCGTTCCCCAGTGTGCAAAGGGCCTCACGAAGACCCTGGTCCTGCGGCTTATAGGTCTCATAGGTTAAGTTCCAGACAGTCATGTTATCTTTCCTTTTCATCAAACAGGTTTTCTAAAAATGCGGCTGTTTCCCGGGAGTTTTCCAGTGTATAATCAGCTGATGTCGGGTGAAAGCTGCCTTTGACAACAATACTGGTGCCGATTTTTTTCAAGGCTTCGAATGCATCTTCATCGGTTATATCATCACCCATATACATGGGATAATAGGTTTCACGGTCCAACTTGAGTTTTTCCATCAGCCAGTTCAGGGCTTTTCCTTTGTGCCAGTCAATATCGGGCTGCAGTTCAAATACTTTTTTACCTTCGGTGATGCGCAGTTCCTTATGGTCTGTCTGCACCTGGCGGACCGCCTCTTTCACGGAAGATGCCTGGGCCTGTTCAACGTTCCTGTAATGGATGGCAATGGAAAACTTTTTGGGTTCAATGGCAGCGCCCGGTATATCGGACAGGGTTTCTTCCAGCCTTTTCCGGGCAATGTCCAGAACAGGCAGAAAATCTGCTCCCTTCTGCATGTCAAGGTTCAGGCCCGCCGGCCCGGCAATATCAAAACCGTGGCTGCCGGCAAAATATAGATTGTCAAGCTGTACAAAATTCTGGATGGTTTTCAGATCCCGGCCGCTGATGACGGCTACTACCCATTTTTCAGCCGCTTTTTTCAGGGTCTGCCGCATGCCGTCTGCAAGAAAGGCCTTGTCCGGGTCATTGACAATAGGGGTCAGGGTACCGTCATAATCCAGGAAAAGGGCCGGTTTTCTGTCACCGGCCCTGTCCAGGATCTGTTTGATATGGTCCAGGCCCGAGGGCAAAGATGCCATCTGTTTTTTTCTCACCGGGAGCCTGCCGTTGATGCCGATGGCACACAGATCCGAAAATACGACATCAGCCCCCGCTTTTTTCAGGCTGTCTGCATTATCTGCCCGGTTCACGCCGATTACCTGATAAAATCCGCCTTTTTTCCCGGCTTCCACCCCGGCCATGGCATCTTCAAAAACGGCTGACCTCCCCGGGGTGATGCCAAGACGGCTGGCAGCCTCGAAAAAGATGTCGGGTGCCGGTTTTCCTTTTATCCCCATCTCCTGGGATACGATGCCGTCCACTATTGTATCAAACCAGTCCGCAATCCCCACCGATTCCAGCACGGGAACACAGTTTTTACTGGCTGAGATGACCGCCATCTTCCACCCTTGTTTCTTCAACTCATACACCAGGCTCAAGGTGTCTTCGTATACCTGCGCCCCCTGTTTTTCCAGATACTCGTTGAAAATGGCATTTTTCCGGTTGCCAAGGCCGCATATGGTTTCTTTGTCCGGATCATCAGAAGGATCTCCCCATGGCAGGTTGATGCCCCGGGAGGCAAGAAAAGACTGTACCCCGTCGTATCGGGGTTTTCCATCCACATAAATCCGGTATTCTTGGTCTTTGTCAAAAGGAACGAAATCCTGGTTTTCCCTTGCGGCCCGGTTTTGTAAATAGTGGTCAAAAAGGGCTTTCCATGCCCTGGCATGCACCTTTGCGGTCTGGGTTACCACACCGTCAAGGTCGAATATAATACCGTCACAATTTTCTTTTTTAATTTGATAACCTGTTAGATTCATGCGTTTTTCCTTTCGGCCGGCCCCTGCTTGGGTTCTTTTGTATTTGCGGGAATCCGTCCGGCAATGCCCACTTGTTTTTGACTTACTGCCTTGTTTTTATTTTATTACACGGACACCAAAGTACAATAAATTGTTTTTCCCTTGGTTTTCAATACAGGAATACCCCCATTTTGCCTGTGTGCCGCCCCTATTTTGTCCTTTTTTCTGCGGCATGACCCCATAAAAACAGGGTCCCATAAAATAGAAAGGGGCATATGTGATTGTCACCAGGGTAATCGTATGTAGATGCAGCATCACCTGATTTTGACAAAGCCCCCTGGGGGTGCCGTGTGACAGGACCGTCAGATGCCAATCTCGGGCCGGTCACACGGCACCCCCAGGGGGCGGTCCTCAAGCAGCTGAACAGTATATGGTTACATGCGATGGCCCTGTGATTGTCTCCGGATAACAGCATCAATGGTTTACCGTTTCCCCCTGCAGCAATTCCAGCAGTGCTGATGCAGACAATTTACCCGCAGCTTCGCTGCCTGCCAGCAGGCTTTCGGCCAGATCCCTTTTTTCCTTGTGGAGGTTTACAATGCGCTCTTCTATGGAATCTTTGACCACCAGGCGGTAAACTGTGACAGGACGCGTCTGTCCGATGCGGTGGGCACGGTCCGAGGCCTGGTCCTCCACTGCCGGGTTCCACCAGGGATCCATGTGGATCACATAATCTGCAGCCGTGAGATTCAACCCGGTTCCGCCGGCTTTCAGGCTGATGAGAAAAAGGTCACCCGTGCCATTTTGAAACGCATCGATCCGTTCTTTGCGGTTTTTTGCCGAAGTGGAACCGTCCAGATATTGGTAGGTGATTTTTTCCTTGTCCAGGGCCTTGCGCAAAATAGCCAGGTGCCCCACAAACTGGCTGAACACCAATGCCTTGTGCTGGTTTTCCAGCAACTCTTTCACCGTGTCCATGAAGACCTTTAATTTTGAACTTTTGATATTGGTATCGGGCAGCACCAGGGAAGGATTGCAGCACAGCTGTCTCAATCGGGTTAATTCCGTCAGGATCCGAAGCTGTTTTTGCCCGGGGGAATCATCGGTATTGTCAATTTTTTCAAGGGAGTTGCGGCGCTGGGCTTCATAAAGAATGGCTTCATCCCGGCTCATTTCCACCTGGAGGTTGATTTCGGTTTTTTCCGGCAGTTCCCTGAGAACCTCATTTTTCAGGCGGCGGAGGAGAAAGGGACGAATCAGTTTTTTCAAGCGTTGGGATGCCTCTTTGTCCTGATTTCCTTCAATGGGCACAATAAACATCTGCTTAAACCGGTGGTAGGTTCCCAAAAGCCCTGGATTCAAAAAATGAAAAAGGGTCCACAACTCTTCCAGCCGGTTTTCCACAGGCGTTCCCGTGGTGATTAAACGAAAATCGGCCGTTAACTTCATGGCGGCTTTGGAGCGTTTGGCTTTCCTGTTTTTAATGGCCTGGGCCTCATCCAACACAATGGTCTGCCACCCAACTTTTGAAAGTTTTTTCGCCTCAATGGTGAGAAGACCGTAGCTGCAGATGACAAGATCACAGGGGGCAAGGCTGTCAAGCATCAGTTGACGGTCTTTGCCGCCAAAGATCAGGGGATTCAGGGCCGGGGCAAAATTTTTGCATTCTTCTTTCCAGTTGTTCATGACCGACAGCGGTGCCACTACCAGTGTCGGGCCTTTGGACGCATGGACAAGAATGGCTGCCAGAGACTGCACGGTTTTTCCAAGGCCCATGTCATCTGCGAGACAGGCGCCCACATTCCAGTGGGCCAGCCTGCACAGCCAGTTGAATCCGGTGATCTGGTAATCCCGGAGTGTCCCCCTGAGCGTATTTGGAATTTCGGGTTGTATGGTTTCTTTGAGTTTTCGGCAATGGGATTTCCAGGCAAGATCGCTTTCAAGAGACCCTGCCTGATCCATGAGTTCTTTCATGGCCGGGGCCGCCAGGGGAGAAAACCGCCGTCCGTCTCCATGGGGGGTTGAATAGGCGTTTAATTCTTGAAGCCGGGCTCTCAATTCTTGGGTAATGGCCAAAAATGTGCCGTCATCCAGGGGGATAAACCGGCCGGTGGTAGATTCCAGAAGGGACATCAATCGGGACAGATCAACCGAGATATCATCCCCCGCCAGAAGGTTTCCCGTGGCTTTGAACCAGTCGCGGTCTTTTTTCAGGGTCAGGGCAAAATCAGATAACGAAACCCTGTACAACCGTTTTATCTTTTGCCCCCGGGGCCATTTCAATACCATTTTTTCCTGACAGCTTTTCAACTCCAACAGCAGTTCGAGGGCTTGCTCGGGATCTTCCACCACCCATTCTCCGGCCACAGTGTCCCTGTGCTCGATCGTTGGGCAGGCTAAAATAATCTGTTGTTCATTGTTTTTTTCTTGTTCCATATCACGGGCAACCCTGGTTTTTTTCCCCGCAATATCGGCAAGCACATGACGTCCCGCTTTTCCCGGCCTGAAATAGGGCCCGCCTTGGCCGAAGGGCCTGACCAGGATCTGCATTTTAATGCCTGCCTGCCAGGGGGTCAGGTGTACATGGGGTGTGGAATCCGCCGCCATGGGTACAAAGGTCTGCACGTCTTGCGTTTTTATGTCGGAATTAACGGTGATAAATGATGAAACAGCTGCAATGGCCTGGCTGACCTGTTTTGTTTCTTTTCGGGGGATGACCAGCCCTTGTTCGCCCACAAGGCGAAAAATGTTGATATGTTCTGTTGAGAAGGTGACCACCTTGAACCGGTTGGCAGTTTCCCGTAAAATGGTTACGCGGTTCATCTGGTCAATGGGCATAGGTTCCAAATGGATATGAAGTTTGCTGTCAACACTGCGCAGCCGAAGTTCCGGTGTTCCCTCCACAAATTCTACGGGGGTATGTAAATCGGTTTCAAGAAAAATAAAGGGGTGGCCCACAAGGGCTGGCAATGCTTTTTCCATATTGAAAAGAAAACTGGTTTCATGGTAATTTCTGTACATGCCGTGAAAACGCGTTTTTTCAATGGCCGCACAGACGCTTTGATCCTGCGGGGTCAAAAAATCCATTTCCGGGTAAGTGTGTTGCAGCGTTGCCGGGGGAATGGGTTTTCCCCTTGACCAGGTGCCGTTTTTGTTGATCTTCTGGATGCGGGGGGTAAGGTGGCACATGGGTATTTTGTCATTATATGTCAGCTGCCAGATCAGCCGTTGTTCCGGCGGAGGGGTGCCGGGCGAAATTCCGGCATGCCCTTCTCCCATGCGAATCAATGATAAGAGGGCCTTTTTCCATTCGGAAACAGGACTGAACCGGTTGACAAGGGTGTTGGTTCCCAATACGTCATGGAGCGCATTTGCCTTGGCAGTATTGACACTTGCCTCTGATCCCAGCCGGGCGAGCAAGGCATGAATTTCAGCTGTCAGCCAATCGTATCCGCAGTTCATCGATGTTTCCAAATTTTTTTTCAACACGGATATACAGGGCCTTCCACTGACTTCCCCGCGCCAGCTCAAAATCAGGATGGAAAAAAAAGCAACGGCTGGATTTTCCATGGAAATCAGATGTTCCGGGAAAATTTCCGGGTCAAAATTTTTTCCGACCTGGGCATAGAACAGTGGCAGCATAGCCTTTGAGAGGATTGTCAAAGGTGGGTTGTTGTCTTCTGGGTTGTCTTGTGAATGAATAATACAGCGTATCCCCAGATAAAGATCTTCTGTTTCTTCACTTTCCAGCAGGGCAAGCAGGAAAAAAAAGAGGGTATCTCCATTAAGGGAATAGGGGGAGGGCGGATTTTTTTCGTTCCTGGCCGCCAGCGCCTGTTTAAAATAACCCAATGCTGCCCCGGTGTCCTCATAAAGCAGTGCAGATTTTCCCTGCTGGACAAGGAAGTCACATGTATTCTTGTTTTTATATCCGGACAAAAATTTTTTGTGCAGGTCCAGCCGGCCGGCCAGGAAACAATGATCCAGCACCCGAAAGTCTCGGTCTGATCCGGGAAATTCAGATAAAAGAGATGTCCCGTAGGCCAGAACCTCGGGAACAGGGATCGATTTTTTTTGCGCATCATCCAGGATGTATCCCAGAACCTTCCATCTTACGGGCAATTTTATCTTGTCCATCAGGTCGGGAAGGAAAGGATGGTTGAAGAGCGTTAAGAAGGGGGCGGCCTTGTCTGAGCTGATTTTTTTGCTTTTCATTCCGGAACGGCAGACAAGGTCCAGGTCCGCAAATTGTTCATCCGTGAACACGGCGATTAATATGGCCCGGTAAAATTCTTTGCGGGTGTTGAATGCATAGAACTTCTCCCGGGCAGGTTTGAACAGGGGCACGGACGTTAAAACCTGTTCTGCAATTATCTTAAACCGGTCCTGCATTACCAGATGTCCAATGGTTTCCATCCATAAGCTGGCCGTGCAGGTGATGCCGTTTTCCGTGTGGGAGATGGCATTGTTTTTTTCAAGAGCACTTAAAAATGGATGGATATTTTTATATGAAAACAGCTTGTTTTGTTCATCCCTGCATCCCAGACGGTTCAGGCAGTCAATCAGGTCTGTCTGCCTGAATCCAAAAACCTGCACTGCCAGGATTTCCAGAATGAGGTTGGGGGTATCTTTCGGGGGGTGTGTTCTCATGATGTCTTTGAAATTACCGGCTGCCATTATTCCCCTGTTCCTTCAGATTAATTTTTTAAAACCTGCATATTACCAGAAACAGCCTTTTTTGACAAAGAGGCTTTTGATCAGCCGGGTTATGTGCAGTCTGCTTGACAACACACACTTTTTGTCATATTTTTAATAGTGACTTCATTAAGATTCACTTGTTCTCAGGGGGTTTCATGCCAACTATCAGCATGTTTTACGGGATTTTGGTATCTATTTTTTTTGAGGATAATGATCGTCATCACTTGCCTCATATTCATGCGCGTTATCAGGGTATGAAAGCTTCAGTTTCTATTGAAGATGGCGCTATTCTTGCTGGTAGTATTCCACCTAAACAATTGAAAATGCTACAGGTGTGGGTAGATCTCCACAAAGATGAACTACTTGCTAATTGGGAGCTTGCAGTTTCTGGTGAGGAACCTTTCCGTATAGAACCATTAAGATAAATACGATAAGGAATAGGAATGCAATGAAAGAACTATTGGATATTGTAAAAGTTAAGCCTTACGCAAACTATCATTTGCTGCTTGAATTTGAAAATGGTGAAAAGCGTTTGTTTGATATGACCTCTATCATTGACAAGCGACCATTTAATCGGCTGAAAGGTTCTCTTTTTATGGCGGCACGAGTTGCGTATGGAACAGTTGTATGGCCAGGTAATATCGATATTGCACCTGAAACTTTGTATGACAGATCTGCCGCCATCATATAAAGCAATCATCGTATATTTATTCTGGCAAAAGGGCTATCAGACTAAAGGCTATAGTTGACAGGCAAAAGATCCTGGCTTTATTGAAATTCATAACCCAGGGTAAATATATATTTGGCATCATAATCTTCCTGACCCGGGGAAGGGTTTTTATCCCAGTCATAACTGTATTGCAGTGTCGCCAGAAATCCGTTTTTGAGGGGAAACCGAAAGCCTGTGTGTGATCGGACAAAGAGCTCTTCAGTATCCTGCAGGCCCTGGTATCCAACACCTGTACCGATTGTTGACCGCAGCCGAAGATCTTTGAATTCATTTTTTTCAAACAATATATTGGTTTTCGAAATCCCGACATTGATTCTGCCACTGAGCTTTGCGCCTTTTTTATCCGGGGTTACGGAATTGATGGCCTGCACCTCGGCTGCAGGCAGGCCCCAGGAATCAGGCCAACAGAATGTTATGCATACTGAAAACCATTAAAATGGTGGTTTTTAACCATATGATTATTTTCAGGGCCTGGTAAGGTGTACATGAACATGAATGGTAACTGACTGTATCAAATGAAGGAACAGAAGGAACAAAAAAAGAAACAGGTGAGGATCACATGAAGGATGTAAAAACACCGGACACCATAGATATAAAAAACAATTTCAATACAGATGAACTGGATACGCTGCTCAGGCATGAAAGCCGACCTTGTGTTTCACTGTACATACCGACCCACAGAAGCGGCAGAGAAACACTGCAGAATACAGTCCGTTTTAAAAATGCAATGGAAACAGCCAAAGCACTGGCGCCTGACATCGACTGGGGACCGGCATCAGCACTTCTGGATGACAGCAATGCCAGATTCTGGCAGTATCAAAAAGACGGGTTTGCCCTGTTTGCATCACCGGATATCATGTTTGCCTGCAGGCTTTCCACACCGGTTCCACAGGTGGTGGTGGCTGGAGATCTGTTTCATGTAAAACCGGTTATGCCTATGGCAGTATATAACACCCTTTTTTTCATTCTTGCATTCAGTCAGAATGCATGCCGACTGTTCCGGTGTAACATGGATCACTGCGTTGAAATGCGGCCCGATGATCTTCCGGAAAATTTATCCCAGGCCCTGCGATTCGATCTCCAGGAAAAACAGCTCCAGCTTCATTCAGGAGGACAGGACACCCAGGGTCCTGGCAGAAAAACAGCGGTGTTTCATGGACAGGGCATAGCTGATGATGAAGACAAAGACCGCATTCTGCGATATTTTCAGGCAGTAAACAAGGCAGTTGTCACATTTTTAGGTCCCGCATCCGATCCCCTGGTTCTTGCAGGGGTGGATTATCTGCATTCCCTCTATAAGAAGGCCAATACCTATCCCCATCTGGTGGACGAAAGTATCAAGGGTAACCCCGAAACCCTGAAAGCGGAGGAACTGCACAAAGCCGCATGCAGCATTGTAAGGCCGCTGACCCGGAGCGGACTGGATCAGGCGGTAAAAAATTATCACGATCTCAAAGGCTCGGGGAAAGCATCCAGCGATCTGGCACAGATAATAAAGGATGTGCCCACCGGCCGTATACACCAGCTGATAATTCCCACAGATCTGGATCAGTGGGGGCGGTTTTCCATTGCCGACGGTTCAGTGGCGTTTCATTCGAAAAAAGATGACAGAGACGAGGACCTGCTGAATGTGGCCGCATGCCATGCCCTTGAAAAAGGGGCGTCAGTCTTTCCGGTTTTGATGCATGAAATGCCGGATGGTGCGCCTGCAGCAGCTGTTTTTCATTTTTAGTATGCCCG
Organism: Desulfotignum sp.; assembly: GCA_036351635.1. Classification (GTDB taxonomy): domain Bacteria; phylum Desulfobacterota; class Desulfobacteria; order Desulfobacterales; family Desulfobacteraceae; genus Desulfotignum. The sequence goes on along the minus strand of JAZBPL010000091.1, from coordinate 6,985 downwards.
CGGATCGGATGATCAGCCCTGGATGGCTAGTTTGTTAGCGAAAAAACACAAACAACGAAGATAAAAAGGAGGAGAAAAATGACAGACCGGTTGAAAAACAAAACAGCATTGGTTACGGGCGGTGCCCGGGGAATCGGCCGGGCAGTGTGTAAACTTTTTGCCAAAGAAGGGGCATATGTGATTGTCACCGATATTATAGATGATGAAGGAGAGCAGCTGGTTGAAGAAATACGCCAAAGCCAGGGCCGGGCAGAATATCAGCACCTGAACACCGCTGATGAAAAAAATGTGGCCGATGTCATCACCCCGGCTGACAGCCTTTCCATTCTGGTGAATAATGCCGGCATTGCAGGTCCCAACAAACCCACCCATGAAGTTGATGCCCAGGAATGGGACAACCTGATGAAGGTGAATGTCAAGGGGGTGTTCCTGTGTACCAAATATGCCATTCCCCATATGCAAAAAAACAGGGGCGGCAGCATTATCAATCTTTCTTCCATTTACGGGATTATCGGTGCACCGGATCTGCCGGCCTATCATGCATCCAAAGGGGCTGTGCGGCTGATGAGCAAGACAGATGCCCTGATGTATGCCAGGCAGGGTATTCGCGTGAATTCCATCCATCCCGGATATATCTGGACCCCCCTGGTGGAAGAACTGGGGAAAGCCTCGGCGGAAGGGGTGGAGGCCTTTAGAAAAAATCTGGACAGCATGCATCCTGTCGGCCATGTAGGAAAGCCTGATGATATCGCATATGGCGCCCTGTATCTTGCTTCGGATGAATCCGCATTTGTTACCGGCAGCGAGCTGGTCATTGACGGGGGGTATACCGCCCAGTAGATATATGCCCAACAGCGGTATCCCTTTCGATGTATAAGGACCCTTTTGTTTCACCGGGCTTTTTGTGCGACCTGCCTTGCCAGCAGTTCATGCTCGCCTGTCAGAATGGTCTCAATGATGCTGTCCAGTGACTGATCGGTCCGGACCGGCATGTGAACATCCGTTGACAAATGGTCAAAAGGGTCCATGCGCTGCTTTATGGCGGCAAAATGTTCCAGCCGTGCGTCAGATACCGTGGATTGGTGTTCCCGGTTTTTCAGCCGGGACTTGATTTCCCGGTCCGGACACCGGCATTCAACAAAAATGATGTTGGCAGATGTGTCCCTGGCCAGCTGCAGTATATCCTGCCGTTCTTTCTGCCTGCTGCAGGTGGCATCCAGGATCACGGATCTGCCTTTTTCCAGTGCTGCCTGGGCCGTGACCAGCATTTTGCCATACACAAGCGAGGTGGCCTCCGGGGTATACATTCCTTTTTCAAACCCGGCCTTGCCGGATTTGTCAGGCAGATCCGCAAACAGGGTTTTGCGGATGTCATCACTGCGGATCCAGGGTATGGAAAACAGTGCCGCCATTTTTTCTGCCACTGTACTTTTGCCAGCTGCAATCATGCCGCAGGTCACCCAGATGACCGGAAAAGCCGTTTTCAGGGCATACTGGTACGCCAGATCCAGGTATTGTTCCATTTCATGGATATGTTTGGCCTTTTTGGCATCATCGTGTGACGGGATGGTCTCAATCTGCAAATGATACACCTTTACCTGCACCATGGCCCGAAAGCATTTGTAAAAATCGATCACCTGCATCAAATCCGCGTCACTGGTTATTTCCACATACCGGCTGAGCAGATAGAGGGCCGCCGGCCGGTATCCGAGAAAATCCATGTCCATGGCCAGAAAAGCCAGATCCGATGCCGTGTCCTGGTAACGGAATGCGTGGTTGAATTCAATACAGTCCAGTATCTGAACGCCCTGGTACTGGTAAACATGTTCTGTCTTCAGATCTCCATGGGTATCACAGATATGGTTGTTTTCAATGCGGCGGTCAAATAGATCTTTATGGCGGTCCAGATACATCCGGGTTGCGGCTTTTATCAGCTGCATTTTTCTTTTGCCGGCACCGGTGTCCGAAAAATCAGGCAGGTGGCTGAAATTATCCCGGCACTTTTGTTCAATGGCCGAAAAAGAACCAAACTGTTCCATCTCCTTTTTGTTTAATGCAGAGGTTTTATAAAAATCAGACAGGGTATGGATCAGACGGTCGATGAATGATTCAGTGACACGGTTTGATACAAGCAAAGATTCCAGGGTGTTTTCATCCGGCAGCCGCCGCATTTTGACGGCATAATCCACGGTCTGTCCGGATCTGTTTAACCCATATCCTTGTTTGTCCCATGTGATTTTTTCAACCCCGAGATAGATGTCTGTGGTGAGCCGCTGGTTCAACCGGACCTCTTCACAGCAGCATTCATGGCGCTTTTCCCGTGTGCTGAAATCGAGAAACCCCATATTTACAGGCTTTTTGACTTTATAGACCAGATCACCGGCAATAAAGACATCCGAGATATGTGTCTGTTTGTGAATGATCTCGGTGGGCTTGTGGGGATAAAAATCAGCAGATGCCATTGCCGCAACCAGTGTGCCATGGTCATCTGTTTGTTTCCTGTTATCCATGCGGCCTTCCTTTTTTTTACTGTTTCAATGGGCTCCCATGTATCTGACATCCATGTTATACCGGTAAATATTTATAAAATAAATGGGGGATTGTACCCAATTGGATGAGCATAGGGTTGCACACCGGATATGATCAAGCCTGGTGAAGCCGGTTTCGCAGCAGCACACGGTTATCCCTATTTTGCATGAAAACTGTGATCCATATACATGTTTTCCCCGATTGCAGAGCAGGTGCGCAAAAGTGACAATCCCCGGGGATCAGGAAATCAATAAGTTGTTTTGGACAGTTGACTATGGATGTAAACAAAAAGGCGGAGCTATGGATAGACCAGGCGGGGTAAAAATTGTGCGATCTTGGATACCTTTACAAAGATTGCTTGACGTTACAGCGGCAAATGAGCGATAATTACCCGTCAGAATGATTTCAAACATCTTATGAATCTTGACTTGTCCATGATGTGTTTTTCGACCAGAACCTGGACCATGCAGTGCAGATCCTGCACATAGCAGACCCAAACCGATGCAAAGGAAGACAATTATGAAAATATGGCCTGGACAACCCTACCCCTTAGGTGCTGTATTTGATGGCGCCGGCACCAATTTTTCCCTGTTTTCAGAGATTGCGGAACGTGTGGAACTCTGCCTTTTTGACGAAAATGACAATGAAACATGTATCGCCCTCACCGAGGTGACAGGATATTGCTGGCATGGGTATCTGCCCTTTGTGGAGCCGGGTCAAAGGTATGGGTTCCGTGTTCATGGTCCCTGGGATCCTTCACAGGGTTTTTGCTGCAATCCTGCCAAGCTGCTGCTGGACCCGTATGCCAAAGCCATGGACGGGCAGGTGCAATGGGATGAAGCGGTATTTCCCTATCCGTTTGATGACGGCCCGGGCACGCGCAGTGACAGTGACAGTGCCCCTTTCATGCCAAAATGCGTGGTGCACCAGCCCTATTTTGACTGGGACGGAGACCGGCATCTGCAGATTCCCTGGCATGACACCGTGATTTATGAAACCCATGTAAAAGGGTTCACCGCCCGCCACCCGGATGTGCCCCCTGAAATGGCCGGCACCTATGCCGGGCTTGCCCATCCTGCGGTTGTTGAATACCTGAAAAACCTTGGGGTCACGGCGGTTGAACTGATGCCGGTACATCTTTTCATCCATGACAAACACCTGGTGGATCAGGGACTGAAAAACTACTGGGGGTACAATTCCATCGGGTATTTTGCCCCCCACAACGAATATGCGGCAGACAACCGTCCCGGCGGGGTTGTGGCGGAATTCAAACAGATGGTAAAAACCCTTCACCAGGCCGGTCTGGAAGTGATTCTGGATGTGGTTTACAACCACACGGCAGAGGGAAATCACCTGGGACCCATGCTCAGTTTCAAGGGGATCGACAACACCTATTATTACCGGCTTACCGATGATCCGCAGTACTACATGGATTATACCGGCACCGGCAACACCCTGAACATGCGCCATCCCCATGTGCTGCAGCTTGTCATGGATTCCTTGCGGTACTGGGTCCTGGAAATGCATGTGGACGGATTCCGGTTCGATCTGGCATCCACCCTGGCCAGGGAACTGCATGATGTGGACAGGCTGTCCGCCTTTTTCGATATCATTCAGCAGGATCCTGTTATCAGCCAGGTAAAGCTGATTGCCGAACCCTGGGATGTGGGTGAGGGCGGCTACCAGGTGGGTAATTTTCCACCGGTGTGGACCGAATGGAACGGCAAATACCGGGACTGCGTCCGGGATTTCTGGCGGGGGGAGGACCAGACCATGGGCGAGTTTGCCGCCCGTTTTACCGGCAGTTCCGATCTGTACGAAAACACCTCCCGCCTGCCCTATGCCAGCATCAATTTCATCACGGCCCATGACGGGTTCTCCCTGCATGATCTGGTTTCCTACAATGACAAGCATAACATGGCCAACGGCGAGGAAAACCGTGATGGAGAGGATCACAACCGTTCCTGGAACTGCGGTGAGGAGGGGGAAACCGACAACCCGGAGATACGCCGGCTGAGACACCGCCAAAAGCGCAATTTTCTGGCGACCCTGCTGCTTTCCCAGGGTGTGCCCATGCTTCTGGGCGGAGATGAGCTGGGCCGGACCCAGCAGGGAAACAACAATGCTTATTGCCAGGACAATGACATTTCCTGGTACAACTGGGAAAATATGGACGAAGCACTCCATGATTTTTGCAAAAAACTTATTCAATACCGCAAAGACCACCCGGTTTTCCGCCGCCGGGGATGGTTTCACGGCCGTTCGATTCACGGCAGCGAGGTGGACGACATCAGGTGGTTCACCATGGAGGGAGAGCAGATGGCTGAGGAGGACTGGGGGGTGGGGGTCACAAAATCCCTGGGGGTCTTTTTGAATGGTGCCACCATTCCCAATCCCAATCCCCGGGGTGAACCCGTCATTGATGACAATTTTTACCTGATTTTCAACGCCTTTCACGATGTGCTGGAATTTAAACTTCCCGGTCCGGATTATGGCAGTCTCTGGATAAAGGAGATCGATACGGAAACCGGGTGGCAGGAAGAGCCCCCGACACTCAAGGCAGGGGATGCGATCATGGTTGCGCCCCGTTCCCTGGTGGTGCTGCGCCATGAAATATAAACCTGCTGCCACCTACCGGCTCCAGATGCATGCCGGATGCGGCTTTGACCATGCCGCAGAAATTGTGCCCTATCTGTATGATCTGGGTATCAGCCATCTGTATACCTCTCCATACCTGCAGGCAGCTGCCGGCAGCACCCACGGCTATGATATCGTTGATCCCGCACAGGTAAACAAAGAACTCGGAGGGGGCCAGGCCCATGCCCGCATGTGTGAGACCCTTGCTGCTGCAGGTCTCGGGCACATGATCGATGTGGTGCCCAACCATATGGCCATTGCCGGACAGCAGAATCCCTGGTGGTGGGATCTGCTGGAGAACGGACCGGCCAGCCGCTTTGCCGGCTTTTTTGATGTGGACTGGTACAGCGGGGCAAACCGCTGGCCCGGCAAGCTTCTGCTGCCGGTTTTGGGAGACCATTACGGCCGCATCCTCGAGGATGGCGAACTGCGTTTGTCATATGAAGACGGGAATTTTGCCATTCATTATCATGACCATGTGTTCCCTGTGGCTCCCGCCAGTACGGCCGAAATTTTGTCCAGGGCAGGGGAAGATGACGGATCAAAAGAATCGCGCATCAAAGCAGAGGTATCACGTTTGAACCATGAACCGGATGCCCTGGATCACGTGATCGGCCAGCAGCATTACCGGCTGGCATTCTGGCGGATGGCGGACACAGATCTTGGATACCGGCGGTTTTTCAACATCAGTGACCTGGCAGGGATAAGCGTGGAAGATGAAACAGTTTTCAAGGCTGTCCATGCCCTGCCCATGGCCTGGGTGGACAAAGGATGGGTCCAGGGGCTGCGCATTGACCATCCGGACGGTCTGCGGGACCCGGTCCAATATTTTCACCGGCTGCAAAAGGCCTGCCCCGGTGCCTGGATCGTGGTGGAAAAAATTCTTGAACCTGGAGAACATCTGCCGTCAGACTGGCCGGTTGCCGGCACCACAGGATATGATTTCATGAACCTTGCAGGGGGGCTGTTTGTAAATCCTGCATCCGAGTATCCGCTCACACGGCTGTATGCGGATTTTACACGCGCACAGCAACCCTTTGAAGCACTGGTCCATGAATGCAAGCAACTGGTGCTCACCACTATCCTGCAAAGTGAAATCAGCCGCCTCACCAGCCTGTTTGAAGAGATCTGCGAAAGGCACCGGCGCCACAGGGACTATTCCTGGCAGGAGCTGCGCAGCGCTTTGTGCCAGACAGCCATCCATTTCCCGGTGTACCGGTCGTATGTGTCTGCCTTCGGCAACAGGGTGTCTGAAGCGGACGAACACCATATCACCGCGGCAATTGAAGGTGCTGCAATGGTGCTGACAAACCTTGATCCGGAACTGTTTTTATTTTTGAAAGACCTGCTTCTGCTGCGGACCGGCGGGGCGCTGGAGGCAGAACTGGCCATGCGGTTCCAGCAGTTGACCGGGCCGGCCATGGCAAAGGGTGTGGAAGATACCGCATTTTACCGATACCACCGCCTGATCTGCCTCAATGAGGTGGGAGGAGATCCCGGCAGATTCGGTGTCAGTCTCCGGGAGTTTCACGGGGCCTGTGCCCGTGCACAAAAAGAACATCCGCTGGGATTGCTGGCTTCCACCACCCATGATACCAAACGCAGTGAAGATGTCCGGACCCGGCTGGCACTGCTTTCCGAGATACCGGACCAATGGGCGGATGCGGTCCGCAGATGGGCTTCCAATAATGACCGCCACCGTTCTGGTGCGGTGCCTGATGCCAATACCGAATACCTGTTATACCAGACCCTGGTCGGGGCCTGGCCCATAGATCTGGAAAGGATCTGTGCCTACATGGAAAAAGCGGTCAAAGAGGCC
>JAZBPL010000090.1:0-45587 GCA_036351635.1 Desulfotignum sp. | reverse complement strand
GAATCGACCATTCAACAGGGCGGACAGAGTTTTTCTGGAAACTCCAAGTCCCTTGGCTGCTTCAGTCACCGTTAATCCTAACGGTTCGATGCAGAGCTCCTTAATCACTTCGCCGGGGTGTGGTGGGTTATGCATAACCATTTTTTTCTCCTCTAACTCTTTGCTGAAAGCCCCATATCAAATAAGACATACGTTCCGTGATCAAAATGCCACCGCCATGTTTATCGGCACAAATGGTTTTCAAGATGCTTTGACGATATCCCTGGCAACTGCAAATTTTTCGATTTTCTTTTCATCAACCGCCACGCCCATGCCTGGAGTGGTCGGGACATCCACAGTGCTGTCGGGGTTCAAAGTCATTTGGGGAATAATGATATCGTCGTTCAGATAATACCGGGGCGGGATGAGATCATTGTGATAGCTACAATTGTCAAGGCTGGCCACGGCCAGGCCATAGGTCAGTGCCAGCCCGGTTTCAATCATCTGTCCGACCCAGCAGCCGATATTATATTTTTTTGCCGTGTCATGGATGGCCAGAGAGGGGGACAACCCGCCGCACCGTCCCTGTTTAATGTTGATGATCCGGCAGGCTTTCATCAGTCCGGCCATATCTGCGGTATAGGGGCTGATGATGGATTCATCCAGGCATATCGGCGTGTTGATGGCCGCCTGGAGGCGGGCATGGTAATACAGATCCTCCCATGTCAGGGGCTGTTCGATCATGGTCAGGTCAAACCGGTCCAGGGCAATTAGAATGTCCCGGTCATCCGGCCAGGCATAATCGGTATTGGCATCCACCATCAAAAGCAGGTCGGGATAGGCATTCCGAACTTTTTCAAGCACCTGGACATCCCTGCCGTGGCTGATTTTCAGTTTTATCCGGTTGAATCCATGTGCCAGGTATTCAGCAATCAGATCCAGCAGCTTTTCCACTGAATCCTGGATCCCGATGCCGTGGCCCACCGGGATCCGGGAGCTGGTTCCCCCCAGCAGTCCTGCAATGGATATATTTTCTTTCAAAGAGGTCAGTGCCCAGACAGCATTTTCCAGGCCTGCCTTGGCCATGTTGTGCCCTTTGAACCGGCCGGCCAGGTTCCAGAAATCCGCTGGAGAGTGCAGCGCTTTTCCCATGACCGCCGGCAGGATAACGTTTTTGAGGATGGTTCGCACCGTTCCCGGGGTTTCATAGGTGGAAAAAGGGATATCCTTGCATACGCATTCACTGAATACGGCTGCATCTTTTGTAAACACCTTGAGAACGATTTTGTCCAGGCAGGTGTTTTTCTGGTAACTGGTCTGATACGGCAGGCGTAATGGTATCTGCACATGGATGATGTCCACCCGGTCGATAATCATGGCAATTTCCCTGGGGCGGGAGATGGTCCGGAAGCAGGCACCATCTCCCCCCTGGCTGGCGTGTTATGGTTACATATCCCAGTGTGCGATTTTGAGAAGCAGGGTTTCATTGATGGGCAGCTTCAGGCGCAGATTTTTGGCAGCCCCGTATATGGAGTTCACTGTGCTGATGGGCATCCAGTACACATTTTCAATAATGCGTTTCTGGGCTTTTTCATAGAGCGCCCGGCGCTTTTCCCTGTCAAAGGAAAATCGTGCCTCTTCTATCCATGCAGCCAGTTCAGCATCGCCGGTATAATTTTTTCTGGACCCTTCACCAAACCAGATGGGCAGGGTGCCGTCCGCATCCAGGAGCATGTAGCTGGCCCATCCGAAATTGCCGACATCTTTGGCCCTGCCTCCGTCCCGCACCTCTATGGCCTGGCCGATATTTCCCCTGAAATCCTTGAGAAGCAATGTGATCCCCACTTTTTTGAGAAAACCCATGGCCGCGGAATTGAACTGGTGCTGGATGGGGTAATAATACATCACCTCCATTTCAAATCCGTTTTCATACCCGGCTTCTTTCAACAGTTGTCTGGCTTTTTCCGGGTTATATGCAAGCCCTTCAAGATCCGGGGTGTACCCGAAATCAAATGGGCTCAGGGGGGAGTTGATGAGCTCTGCATGCCCCTGGAACATGGTGTCGATGATCGCCTGGCGGTCAATGGCATGCCAGATGGCCTGACGGACCCGCTTGTCCTGAACCGGGCTTTTGCCGGCCCGGCCCAGGGTGTCGAACTGCCAGAAATTGATGCGGTGGGAAGGGGTTTCCAATACCTTTGTTCTGGCGTTTTTCTCCACCAGGGCCACTTTGTCCGGATCCAGTTTCGAGATCAGGTGCACGTTGCCTGATATCAGTTCGGCAATCCGGGTGGACTGCTCGGGAATAACCCGGATGGTAATATTTTTGATCTTGGGAAGCCCGTCCACCCAGTAGGTGTCATTGGCGGTCAGCACCAGCTGTGATCCCTTGTCCCACTTGACCATTTTGTAAGGCCCGGTGCCCATGGCAAATTGTGCCACATCCTGGCCCTGGTTTTTTTTACCGAATTCCGGGTCATAGGGGAAAAAAGTGCAGAACCGCTCCAGAATCAGCGGATAGGGCCCGGTGGTGTGAACCCTGAAATGCAGGTCATCGATGATTTCAACATTCTCGATGAATGTATAGGCACCCCGGAGCTTGGATTTCATGTCCGGATTCAGTATCCAGTCCATGATGGTAAACCGGACGGCTTCCGATGTAAGGGGATTTCCGTTGTGAAAGGTCACACCCGGCTGAAGGGCAAACTCCCAGGTTGTGTCATCCAGCCGTTTCCAGGAACGGGCCAGGCCGGGTTTGATGGACAGATCATCCAGGTCTCTTTCCACCAGGGAATCGGACACCATGTGATAGATATTGGTGAGGTTCAAAGAGGTGGTGGCATAAATGTCCATGGTGGGAATTTTTGTGCTGACCGCCCAGATCAGTGTATCATTTTTGGCAGCACCGGCTGAACCGGTAACCAGGCCCAAGAAAATGGCGGCTGTCAGGATGATCCCGAAAAACTTAACGGCTTTCATGGTGTTTTCTCCTCTCCTGTTGTGTTGATTTATGTTCTTGTCACAGCCGCTGGTCAAGTCACCAGCCAGCAGCGACATTTCACGGTTTTCTCCAGTTTTGTCAATGGCGGTTTTTTGTGTTTGCAGATCTCTTCTGCCACCCTGCATCGCGGCTCAAACAGGCACCCTGGCGGAAGATGGTGCAGACTGGGCACCATGCCCGGAATCTCATCAAGGGTTTTCCTGCCCCGTACAAATTTTTCCCCCAGACGGGGCACGGACTGCATGATCCCTTGTGTATAGGGATGCCGGGGATGATCAAAAAGGAGGTCTGCCGGGGCATATTCCATGGCCTGGCCTGCATACATCACCAGGACATGGTCACTGACTTCGGCAATCACGCCTAAGTCGTGGGTGATCATCATCATGGCCATACCGTATTCCTGTTTCAACGCCATCATCAGGTCCAGGATCTGGGCCTGGATGGTGACGTCCAGGGCTGTGGTGGGTTCATCCGCAATGAGCAGCTCAGGCCTGCATGCCAGGGCCATGGCGATCATCACCCGCTGGCGCATGCCCCCGGACAGCTGGTGGGGATATTCATTCGCCCGCTTTTCAGGGGAGGGGATCCCGACTTTTTCAAGCATGACCACGGCCCGGGCCATGGCTGTTTTTTGACGGACCCGGTGGTGGGCTGTGAACACTTCGGCGATCTGGTCACCCACGGTGTACAACGGGTTCAGGGAGGTCATGGGTTCCTGGAAGATCATGGAGATCCGGTTGCCCCGGACCTGGCGCATCTGTTTGTCGGACAGCCGGCCCAGATCCAGGTTGTCGAACACCATGGTGCCCTGAGAAATATTTCCCGGGGGCCGGCTGATCAGGTTCAGGATGCTCAGTGCGGTCACGGATTTGCCGCATCCTGATTCTCCCAGAATACCCAGGGTCTGCCCCCTGGTAACCGTAAATGACAATCCATCCACCGCCTTGACCAGCCCTTCCGGGGTGGCAAACTCGGTGTGCAGATCGTCGACTTTCAGCAGATATTCATCGATCATGCCGGTTATCCTGTATATTTCAAGCAGCTGGCCCAGTGGTTTTCCGAAATCTTTACCATGGGCGGTTTTTCCTGCCGGCAGGCAGGAAACATGTCCGGGCACCGGGTATGAAAAACACAACCGGATGGCGGGTTGATGGGACTCGGCACATCCCCTTTTAAAATAATGCGGCGGTTCTGCCTGTTTTTTTTGCCGGTGCCGGGAATGGCACTGAGCAGGGCCCGGGTATAGGGATGGGCTGGCCGGGTATAAAGATCCCTGTCCATGGCCGTCTCCATGATATGTCCCAGATACATGACCACCACCCGATCGGAAATATGTTCCACCACAGCCAGGTCATGGGCGATCACCAGGTATGACAGATCGAATTTTTCCTTCAGGCGGTCCAGCAGGTTGATGATTTGTGCCTGGATGGATACATCCAGTGCAGACACCGGCTCATCAGCCACAATCAGGGTGGGGTTCATGGCCAGTGCCCGGGCAATGCCGATGCGCTGTCTTTGACCGCCGGAAAATTCATGGGGGTACCGGGCCATGTGGGAGGTGCGCAGTCCCACATCATGGAGCAGTGCTGCCACCCGGTCCTCCCATTCTCCCCTGTCGGCCAGGCCATGAACACGTATGGCTTCCCCGATGATATTTTTAATCCGCATGCGCGGATTCAAAGAGGCATAGGGATCCTGAAAAATCATCTGGATCTTTTTGCGGAAATCGATCAGTTCCCGCCGGTTGAAGGAAGTGATATCACGTCCCCTGAAAAGAATACTTCCGCCGGTGATATCATACAGCTTCATCAGGCAACGGCCCACCGTGGATTTGCCGCATCCGGATTCTCCCACAAGACCTAAGGTTTCGCCAGCCCGGAGAAAGAAGCTGATGTCATCCACCGCCTTTACATATCCGGTGTTTTTTTTCATCACCCCGGCTTTGATGGGGAAATATTTTTTGAGATTTTGGACCTCAAGAATATGATCAGGCAGTGGCCGGTTCATGGTCAATCCTTTCTCATGTGGGGGTCCACCAGGTCCCGCAGGGCATCCCCCAGCAGGTTGATGCCAAGGGCGCTCAGGAAAATGGCAAACCCGGGAAAGGCGGCCAGCCACCATTCGCCCAGCATATAATCCCTGCCTTCGGCCAGCATCATCCCCCAGGACGGGGTGGGGGGCTGGATTCCCAGACCCAGAAAACTGAGCAGGGATTCCCGGATGATGGCCCGGGCCACTTCAACCGTTCCCAGCACCAGTATGGCTGGCAGCAGATTGGGCAAAATATGAACCAGCAGGATGCGTTTTGTACTGAAGGCCAGGGTTATGGCGCACAGGACAAATTCACTTTCCTTGAGTTTGATGGTTTCCACCCGTGTTACCCGGGTAAACACCGGCCAGCCGGTCACCCCCAGGGCTAAAATGATATTCTCCAGAGAGGGACCGATCACCGCCACCAGGGAGATGGCAAACAGGATAAAGGGAAACCCCATCATGACATTCACCATAAAAGAGATGACAGAATCGGTCCTGCCGCCGAAATACCCGGCCATCAAACCTAAAATAACCCCGATTGCCACCTGGATGCACACGGCGGACAGACCCACGATCAACGATACCCTTGTCCCGTAGATAATACGGCTCAGGGTATCCCTGCCCACGCCGTCCGTTCCCAGCAGGTGGCGGTCGGATCCATTTTCCATAAATGACGGGGGCAGCAGCCGCTGCATGATATCCTGTTCATACGGGTCATGGGGGGCGATGAGGGGGGCCGCCACTGCACACACCAGCATCACCGCCAGGATGAGGCCGCCCATGACTCCCAGTTTCAGATGCCACATTTTGCGGCAGATGCGGAACAGGGTGGATGGTCTGCTGTGTTGTTCTGCCGGCTGCATGGGGATGGTGTCAGATATCATGCGGTTACTCCAGACGGATTCTCGGGTCGATAAGGGCGGTGAGAATATCGGCCAACAGGTTGCCGGACACCACGCACAGGGCAAAAAACACCACAATGGCCTGGACCACGGGATAATCCCCCATGCGGATCGATTCCACAGCCAGCCGGCCCAGGCCGGGCCAGGCAAACACGGTTTCCGTGACCACTGCCCCACCCAGGAGCAGGCTCAACTGCATGCCGGTGACGGTTACCAGGGGAATCACCGCGTTTTTAAATGCGTGTTTGACCATGACCTTTCTTTCCAGCAGGCCTTTGGCCCGGGCCGTTCGAATATAATCCTGATTCAACACGTCCAGCATGCCGGACCGCACCAGCCGCATGTTCACCGGCAAAAGCCAGGCCCCCAGGGTAACGGCCGGCAGGATCATATGCCAAATGGTGTCACTGCCGGAAATGGGCAGCCATCCCAGAAACACGCCAAAAATAATGATGAGCATGATACCCAGCCAATAAAGGGGCATGGCCTGGCCAACAATGGCCAGGAAGGTGACCAGGTTGTCAAATATGGTATAACGCTTAACGGCAGAAATTATGCCCATGGGAATGGCCAATGCATTGGCCAGCACAACTGCCATCAAAGAAAGGCTCAACGTGGCAGGCACCCGCTCCAGCATCATTGCCAGAGCCGGGGTTTTGGATACAAAGGAGTTACCGAAATCACCATGCAGGACAATTTTCTTTAAAAAAACCAGGTATTGCACGATGACCGGCCGGTCCAAGCCCATGGATTTTTTGAAGATCTCTATATCTTCCAGCCCGGCTTCCGGGGGCAGCAGCAGCAGAGCCGGATCTGAATTTAAAAACAGCAGAAAAAAAGAGATCATGGAGATGGCCAGGCAAACCGCCACTGCCTGGACCAGCCGCCGGATAATGTAGGCTTTCATCTTTTCACCCGGGTTGTCATAAAATTATCGAATGCCTTCATGTGTCACAGCCATTATCTTTATCGATGCGATTTCCCCCCATATGGATCTCCAGGAAGGTTTGCCTTTCCAGCAGCACCCGGATATTTTCCAGAGGGTTTTGTTTCAGAACCAGAAAGTCCGCCTGCATGCCTGGTGCGAGGGTGCCGGTGATATGACTGATACCGATGGCGCTGGCCGCATTTCCCGTGGCAGCGAGCAGAATGTCATGGGACTTCATGCCGGTAACGGCCAGTTCCGACAATTCCGCCGCATTATTGCCATGCCGGTTGAACGGGGTCCCCGCATCTGTTCCCAGGGCAATACTAACCCCGGCACGCCAGGCATGGATGCAGGACTGAATACGCTCCTGGCGATGACGTTCGGATTTTTCCACAATAAAGGACGGGATCCCGGATTGCCGTCCATGGCGGATAATGCAGGCCCCGGCTGCCAGGGTAGGGATAAGGGGTATCTGGTTCTTGTACATCATGTCGATGGCTTCCTCATCCAGGTTCATGCCATGTTCGATGGTATCGATGCCTGCCTCCAGGGCGATCTTCACCCCTTCCAGGCCCTGGGCATGGGCTGCCGCAGGAATCCCGGCCTTGTGGGCTTCGATGATTCCAGCACGCATCTCTTCAAAACTGTACTGGGTATGCCCCGGTTCCACCCCCCGGGTGCAGATGCCGCCTGTGGCCATGAGCTTGATCACATCTGCTCCAGCCTTGATTTGGGCACGGACCGCCTTTCGCACCTCATCCGGGCCGTCCGCTTCCCGACCGATCTGCCAGCCGTGTCCGCCGGTCATGCAGATCATCTGTCCGGCACCCAGAATCCTGGGACCGGTAATCCACCCCTGGTTGATGGCATCCCTGACCCGGAGCCCCACATGGTTGAGGCACCCCAGGTCCCGGACAGTCGTAAATCCCGCATTCAGGGTCTGCCGGGCGTGGATCATCATACGGATGGCGGCAGTGGCGTCATCCATTGTCATCAGCGGTGCGGTGGGGTCGGGGGATCCGTCCATGACCAAATGAACGTGGCAGTCGATCATACCCGGCATTATTGTCAGCCCGGACAAATCTGTTTCTTTTGTGTTATCTAGTGCATCGACTGCCTGAGAAAGTGCTGTCATGGGGCCGACACCTGCAATGGTATCGTTTTCAACCAGAAGCCAGCCAGGGTCCAGCACATCGCCGGTGCCGGTAATAATGGTGCCATTTTTATATAGGGTTTTCATCCGTATTTGCTTCCATTTGGGGGTTATTTTTCAGGAGCCAGTGTCCGGTACCGCTCCACAAGCATTTTTGAACGTTCAAAATGGCCCGCCATCAGTTCCCGGGCCTGGCCGATTCTGTTGTTTTTAATACAGTCAAAAAACCTTTCATTGTATCCAAAATCCTCTTTTGCCTCAGGAAACGAAAACGGCAGTTTCGAGGTGAACTCCCTGGAAATTTTAATGGCCGCGCCCATGGAGGATGCCAGCAGGCCGTTGTGGCAGGCCACCGCAATCAACCGGTGGAAATCAACCTGGTTGTGGCGGTCGATGGTTCCTTTTTCCAGGGCCTTGCGGCAGGTGTCCAGATTTTTTCTCAACATGGCAAGATCAGAATCTTCCCTGCGGGCACATGCCATCTCAAGGACAACCGGTTCAATATTCCGTCTGAAATCGATGACCTCTTCAATGGTCAGGCCTCCCAGGTGGTAACAGTCCAGCACCACATGAAGGATGCGATCAGAATTGCCTTCCGCAACAAAGCTGCCGCCCAGGGCCCCCCGGCGTTTTTCTATCAATCCTTCAGCCACCAGCTGGCCTAAGGCTTCCCGCATCACGGTTTTGGATACCTTGAACTGCTTGCGCAACTCTTCTTCTGACGGGAGTTTGTCTCCAGGCTTTAATCGCCGGTCATAAATTGCATCCTTCAGGATATCCCGGACTTTGTCCGGTATATTGGATGCCCCCATATCCGGCACCGTTAATACATAGTTCATGGCATTTCCCCCATTCAGCGTTATGTTCATACTTAATACTTCATACGTATTAAGTATGTCAACCCTCTTTTTTTTGTATATCGGAAGAAAATGTAAATGCTATATCATCACAGGGCCAAATGGGGCAGGGAAGACAGCATTCGATGGGCAATTTTTAACCCCGCAAATTTGGCAGAATTGCATAGGTCTGAATTCTTATTATTTTTTGGATAATGCATCACCCTGATATGGGTATGAACCTGATTATTTATGCCGGACAGCTGCTGCAGCTTCCTGCATCGCTTCGCTGAAGGTGGGATGGCTGTGAACCATGCGGGCGATGCTTCCTGCAGTAGTCCCGGATTCCATGGCCAGCACCCCTTCAGCAATCATGTCCGAAGCCCTGGAACCGATAATATGCACCCCCAGGATGCGGTCGGATTTTTCATGTACAATAAGTTTGACAAATCCGTCTGTCTCCCCGAAACAGCGGGCCCGGCCCGTGCCTGAAAAAGGATAGGCACCGGTGAGGAACGGAATTTTTCGCTTTTTTGCATCTTCCTGGGTCATGCCGGCACCGGCGGCTTCGGGTGAGGTATAAATCACGGAAGGAAGGGTGTCATAATTGACTTCACCGGGCAGTCCGGCCATGCATTCTGCTGCGGCAGCACCTTCTGCAGAGGCCTTGTGGGCCAGCATGGGACCCGGGATAATATCACCGATGGCATAGATTGAGGAAACACTGGTACGGTACGCCGCATCCACGATAACCCTGCCGCTGTCCGGGTCTCTTTCCACCCCGATCTCATCCAGCCCCAGGCCGTCAAGCCTTGGGCGCCGGCCTGCTGACACCAGCAGGCGATCAAAGAAGAGGGTCTCAGACCTGTCTTTGGCTGTGACCGATACCACGACCTGGCTGTCTTTTACTTCAGCCTGTGTGACCGTTGTCTTCAAGCGGATATCCATGCCCTGGTTTTTGAGCAGCCGCGTCAGGGCCCTTGCCACCTGGCCGTCTGCGCTGCCGGCTGCCTGGGGAAGCGTCTCCATCACCGTAACCCGAGACCCAAGCCGCTGCCACACAGATCCCAGCTCTAAACCCACATATCCGGCACCCACGATGCCCAGCCGGTCCGGGACCGCATCAAATTCCAGGGCCTGGGTTGAAGTGATGATGTTTTTGCCGTCAAAATCAAGGCCGGGCAGGCTGTTGGGCAGGCTGCCGGTGGCCAGCAGAATATAACGGGCTGCCAGGCCCAGTTCCCTGTCTTTTGCGCCGGTTTGTTCATTCCGGGTGACATGGACCCGGTCCGGTGCTTCCACACGGGCCGTGCCGTTAATGATGTCAATCTTGCTATGTTCCAGAAGCTGCCGGAGGTTTTTGGTCAGTTCCGCCACCACCTTGTTCTTCCGCGACATCATGGCTCCCAGATCCAGCCGGATATCGTTGATTTCAATGCCGTGTTCCGCCATTTTGTGCCGGGCATGGTGATACCGTTCGCTTGAATCCAGCAGCGCTTTGCTCGGGATGCACCCCACATTCAGGCAGACCCCGCCCAGGGTCTCATCTTTTTCAACGACAGCGGTGGCGAAACCCAGTTGTGCTGCACGCAGGGCTGCAGAATAACCGCCCGGTCCCGATCCGATGACCACCACATCATAGGTATTTTTATTTTTCATGGCTATATCTCCAAAAGCATCCGTTCCGGGTTTTCAATACAGGTCTTTATCTGTTTGAGAAAGGTAACCGCTTCCCTGCCGTCCACGATGCGGTGGTCATAGCTCAAGGCCACGTACATCATAGGCCGGATGACCACTTCATCATCAACCACCACGGGCCGTTTTTCAATTTTGTGCATGCCCAGGATGCCGCTCTGGGGCGAGTTGAGAATCGGGGTGCTTAAAAGGGAACCATAAATGCCGCCGTTGCTGATGGTAAAGGTGCCGCCTTGAAGATCTGCCAGCGCAAGCCGGTTGTTCTCTATTTTTTCCACAAAACCGACAATGGCCTTTTCAATCCCTGCATAATCCAGCCGGTCTGCATGGCGTATCACCGGCACGACCAGGCCTTTTCCCGATCCAATGGCCACCCCCACATGATAGTAATGGTGATAGACAATATCTTTGCCGTCAACAAAGGCATTGACCTGTGGACATTGTTGTAATGCGGCAATACAGGCTTTGATAAAAAAGGACATGTATCCCAGCGACACCTGGTGTTTTTCCTTGAACGCCACCTTGTATGCCTGGCGCATGGCCATGACCCGGCTCATGTCGATTTCATTGAACGTGGTCAGCATGGCTGTATTCTGCCGGGCTGTGAGCAGGTGTGCAGCAATTTTACGGCGGATGGGGGTCATGGATTCCCGGGTAACGGGTTCATCCGGTTCTGCGTTCTCCGGTTCAGCATTCTCCAGGCCGGTTTTGTCCGGTTCTGTTTTGGCCTGTTCGGCTTTCTTTGGTTCTGTTTTGCCAGGTTCAGCATTTTCGGGTGCAGGCGTATCCGGTTCAGCTGCCCTGTCCCCGGAAGACTCCAGAAAGAGCAGGATATCGCCCCTTGTGATTCTGCCGCCCGGTCCGCTGGCCGTGACATCGGACAGGGTGACCTGGTTTTCCTGTGCCAGGCGCCGGACAGACGGGGCTATGTTGTCTTTTGGCATTGCTGCACCCTGTGGTTTTCCCCCTGCTTCATTGGTTTCTTTGTTTTCCGGAATTTTTTTCTTATCCGGTTCGGGTTTTTCCGTCTGGTCAGTCACTTTCTCTTTTTCAGCTGGCTGGGACATCGTTGGCGTATTTTCTTCAGATTCCTGTTCCCGTATCTTTTCAGATGTTTCTTTTTGGTGTGCCCCGCTGGTTTCAATCACAGCCACAACCGTACCGATGGACACGGTTTCCCCTTCTCCCACCTTGATTTTGAGTTCACCATCAATGTCTGCCGTCACCTCCAGGGTGATTTTATCGGTTTCAATGACAAACAGGGGATCATCCACCTTAACGGTGTCGCCGTCATTTTTCAACCATTGGACCAAAAGGGCCTCTGTTACAGATTCACCAACGCTTGGAACTGTTACCTCACGTGACATGATAACTCCTTTAAAATGCTGTAAACAACGCGGTCCGGCTTTACACAGGCCGGGATCAAAGCGTTAATGCCTGTTTGATGATCGCTGCCTGTTCCTGTTTGTGGACACCGGAAAAACCTGTGGCCGGAGAGGCCTGTGCAGGTCTGGCCACGCAATGGACAGAACCGCCCACCAGTTTTTCCAGCCGCGGCCTTATAAAATCAGCGCCTCCCATGTTGGCGGGTTCTTCCTGCACCCAGTACCACTGCCGGGTATCCTTGTATTTTGAAATTATTTTTTCCAACAACTGCTCCGGAAACGGGTAAAACTGTTCAATCCGGATGACAACGACCCTGTCCTGCGCCGATTCAGACCGCTGCTGCAAAAGATCATAATAGATTTTCCCGCTGCACAGCACCACGCGGTCCGGAGTCTTGTTTTTTTCAGGATCATCCAGGATTTCGCCAAAACTGCCCGAAGTCAGTTCCTCAAGCGTTGAAACCGCCATGGGATGCCGCAGCAGGCTTTTGGGGGTCAGGATAACCAGCGGTTTTCGAAATGACCGGACCATCTGGCGCCGGAGCAGATGAAAATACTGGGCCGGTGTGGTGGGGTTGCAGACCTGGAGATTGTCATTGGCACACAACTGGAGGAAGCGTTCCGGCCGGGCGCTGGAATGCTCCGGCCCCAGGCCCTCATATCCGTGGGGCAAAAGCAGAACCAGACCGTTCAGACGCCGCCATTTGGTTTCACCGCTGGCAATATACAGGTCAACAACCGCCTGGGCATTGTTTATAAAATCCCCGAACTGGGCCTCCCACAGGGTCAGTACGTTGGGTCTTGCCACGGCATACCCATATTCAAATCCCAGGACGCCGGCCTCAGACAAAAAACTGTCATAGACCCTGTATTCTGCCTGGTCCCGGGCAATATGGTTCAGCGGAATCCACAGCGCACCGTTTGTAATGTCCCGGATCACGCTGTGGCGCTGGGAAAATGTTCCCCGGCTGCTGTCCTGGCCGCTCAACCGGATGGGAATGCCCTGGGACAGAAGAGAAGCAAATGCCAGTGCTTCTGCTGTTCCCCAGTCAATGTCTTTGCCCGTTACTACCGTGTCAAGCCTTTTCTCCAGCATCCGGGCCAGTTTGTCGTATATGGCAAAGCCTTGCGGCACTTCATACAGTTTCCGGGAAAAGGCGGTCAATTTTGATCTTTCCACAGCGGTATCCGCCTTTTCATGGGAATAGCTGCCGGAAATACTGTCCCATTCCGGATAAAACCTGTGTTCCGGAAAAGAGCACGTACTGCCCCGGACATTGGCAAAGGCTTTTTCCATTTCCTGTGTTGCAGAAGTTGAAATCTCCTCTGGTTTTTTGGAGGAAATAATTTTCTCGTTGATCAGCCTGTCAGCATATACCCGGTCCAGGGGTGTTCGGGAGCGGATGCGCTCGTACAGTTGGGGCTGGGTAAAATAGGGTTCATCCCCTTCATTATGGCCGAACCTGCGGTAACAGACCACATCGATCACCACGTCCTTATGGAATTTTTTTCGGTAGGCCGCTGCCAGCTGCACCACATGAAGGGCGGCTTCCGGGTCTTCACCGTGCACGTGAAAAACGGGGACCATGAGCATCTTGGCCACATCCGTGGAATAGCGGCTGGAACGGGCATTTTCCGGCGTAGTGGTGTACCCGATCTGGTTGTTGATGATCACATGAATGGTTCCACCGGTGTGAAATCCCGAAAGCTGCGACATGTTCAGGGTTTCCGCCACAATGCCCTGGCCGGCAAAGGCGGCATCACCGTGGAGCAGCAGGGGCAGGATCTGATTTATGCCCTCAGCACCTGCCATTTCCTGCCTGGCCCTGGCAAATCCCTGGACCACCGGATCTACAGACTCCAGATGGCTGGGATTGTCCAGAAGACACACCCGCAGTTTTTTTCCGCCGGCGGTCTCAATGTCTGCAAGATACCCGTTGTGGTATTTTACATCCCCGGCACCAATGATGTCTGCGGGATCATAACAGCTCTCAAAGGCTTTGAAAATATCCTCATACGGCCTTTCAAGCACCTGGGTCTGAACGCTTAATCGTCCCCGGTGGGTCATGCCCAGGATTACTTCCCTGCAGCCTGCCTCCGACACCTGCTTGAAAAGTGTATGGAGCATGGGAACGATCACCTCTGCACCTTCCAGGGAAAAACGGGTCTGGCCCGGATATTTTTTATTCAAAAACCGTTCAAACAGACCAGTGCGGGACAGTTTTTCCAGCACCACGGTTTTTTCTCCGGGGGAAAATTCAGGACGGTTCTTTACTGGCTCCATTTTTTCCTGAAGCCACCGTCTTTCCGCCGGGTCCTGCAGGTGCATGTATTCCACGCCGATGGAACGGCAATAGGTTTCCGTAAGGTGGCTGATAATGTCTTTGAGCCTCGCCTGGTTTGCATCGGAAAATCTGCGGGTGTAAAAAAAAGTGTCCAACTGGTCCGGTGAAAGACTGAATGCGCCAAGGTTCAGCAAAGGATGGTCCGTGGGGCAAAAAGAAAGCGGGTCCATGCATGCCATCAGGTGCCCCAGGTCACGGTACCGGTATATCAGTGATTCCACACGGGACTGCTGCAGGGCTGCATCCGTTGTGCAGGCGGTTTCTTCTTCTGCCGGCCCTTTATCACCGATCTCAAATCCTTTTAAAAAAAACTGCCAGTCCCGGGTAACGGCGTTTGGATCATCTTTCCACTTTTTATACTGGGCCTCAATATATTGCGCATTCCACATGTCGGTTGTTGCCATATTTGCCTTTTCCTTTCAGATTAAGGATGCCTGAGGATCATTCGGATTCCACCCGCTGCGCCAGCACCACCAACCCGTCCACAGCAATGGGAACCCCTTTGTGTATGATCAAGGGGTTGATGTCCATTTCCTGAATACCCGGATAAGCGCATCCCAGATCCCCCAGGGTAACAAGAATACGGCCCAGGGCTTTTTTATCCACTGGATCACATCCACGATATCCCTCCAGCATATTCCGGCACTTCAGCCGGTCAATCATCTGTACCGCATCCTGCAGCGTCAGTGGAGCCACCCCGAACACTGTGTCATTGAGCGCTTCGGCAAAAACCCCGCCAAGTCCGCACATGACACAGGGACCCAGCCGGGGGTCTCTGACAAAACCTGCCAGCAGTTCAATTTTTCCCTGGACCTGTTTCTGGATAAGGATACTGCCGCGGCCCCCCATGGACTGCAAAAGCGATGCCACTGCTGTTTCAAGGGCCTGCTCAGACGTAATGCCCAGGTGGACCAGGTTGGATTCTGTTTTGTGTGATACCCCCGGAACCATGCCCTTGGCCACCAGGGGAAACCCAAAACCAGCGGCGGTCTGCCGGGCTTTTGCAAGAGATGTCACCTGTTTCTCTTCCACCACTGGAATGCCGCAGGCTTCCAGCACCTGCTTGGACGCAAATTCATCCAGGGGCCCTTTTCCCGATGTCAGTACATGCAGGCGGGTATTGTTTTTCAGCCGGCAGATCTGTTCAGAGGCATCCGGTCCTGTGTCTTTTTCAATCCCCCGGGGCGGCCGGTTCAGGAGCATTCCCAGACTTTCCACAGTCCGCATCACTTCCCTGAATACGGGTACGCCTGTGTTTTGTGCCGATACCTGGAACTGATACACCCGGTCCCGTTCACCCGATATCCAGCAGACCATCGGTTTGCCCGCTTGTTTTGCTGTTTTCGCCATCATGTCAAGATCGGTTTCAAGGCTGAACCCGCCGGCAAAACAATGGACAAAAACCGCATCCACCCCTGGATCGGCGCAGACTGCTTCCATGGCCGTGTTATAGGTTTTTTTTGACCCGTTCAGAATGATCCCGGGCCACATATCCACGGGATTGGACGGCGGCATCCATTCCGGAAAAACGGTCTGCAAAGCATCCAGGGTAACGGTATCAAGTTTCGACAATTCCAGGCTGTGTCGGTCCATGATATCAGCTGAAACAATCCCTGCAGCACCGGTGTAGGTGAGGACAGCCACACGGTTCGCGCTTTCAGGCGGTATATTGGGGTACATGCCCAGGGTTTTGCAATAGTCGGCCAATTGATAGAAACCATCGGCTTCCACAATGCCTGCCTGGGCCATGGCACCGGAAACCAGGGCCCCGCTGGCGGAAAGGCTTGCCGTATGGCTCACTGCCGCAGCTGCACCACCGGCTGTTTTGCCCCCGCTCAGCACCACGATGGGCTTTGCAGATCTGCGGGATAAAGTCATGAACCGCCGGCAGTCGGCAAACGATTCCAGGTATAACCCGATGGCAGCGGTATCCGGGTCATCTATCAGATATGCCAGGAGGTCATTTTCATCCACATCCATCTTGTTACCGATGGAACAGACTTTGGCGATCCCCATGGTTCCGTGGGACATGAGATCGATGAGAAAGGCCCCTGCCAGCATACCGCTCTGGGCGATCAGGGACACATTGCCGCAGGTAAGACCGGTATCCCATATGGCCGGTGTCACCGTGGAGAATATAAACCTGCGACGGGCGTCCACCAGTCCCATGCAGTTGGGGCCCCACAGCCGGATGCCGGTTTTTTCAGCAATCTGTTTGATCTCCTGCTGCAATGCGGTCCCGTTGGGTCCGGTTTCCGAAAATCCGGCCGACTGGATCATGACACCGGGAATATTTCTTTTGGCACAGTCGGTTATTACCCGGGGCACCATGTGCGCTGCGACAAATACAATGGCAAGATCCACAGGATCCGGCACATCAGCCACCGAAGCATAGCAGGGCAGCCCTTCAATTTCCATGTACCCGGGGTTTACGGGATAAATGTTTCCAGAATACCCTTTTTTGAGATTAGCCACAATGATATTCCCACCCTTTCCCTTACTGGCTGTGGCACCCACCACAGCAATACCTCCGGGCTTGAAAAAAAACTCCATTCACCATTCTCCTTTAATTGCCTGAAAATCTGCGCCAAAAATTTCATGCAGCCAAACACAAAACAGGTGCTTCCTCTCCAGTCATTATGTGTCAAGGCAAGTATCGCCTTTTTACCGAAAATTTTCAAACTTCTTTACAAAATACTTTCGGCATCTACCGGGAAAACCAGCCATGGCATGATTTGTGCTTTTATGTTTTTTAATATGTATTGCATTGGTGACAGGAAAAGTTATGGCAAAACCCTACGGCAGAAAAACCCGGCAGATGGTCGGTGAAATCCTTCAAAGCCGGGACAGAAAACAAGCCCTGGACCGGCTGGCAAAAATTCCGGACATGCAGCTGGTGGGACATTTGTTCTCCCATTTCTACACCACAAGCGATCTGATAAGATTCCGCAGTATCACTGCCATGGGTCTGCTGGGAAAAAGACTTGCAGCCGGACACATGGAAAATGCCCGGAACCTGATGCGTCGGCTCATGTGGAACCTCAATGATGAATCAGGGGGGATCGGATGGGGCTCTGCTGAGGCCATGGGGGAAATCATGGGCCGGAGTCCGGCTCTGGCAGAAGAATATGCATCCATATTGTTTTCCTTTCTGGACCCAAAGGCCAATTACATTGACAACCCCCTGCTGCAGCAGGGGGTGCTGTGGGGTATCGGCACCTGTGTCAGCGCTTTTCCCGACAAACTGACCCCCCATCTGGCCGGATTGATCGGCTTGTTTCTTGACGATAGAGATGAGACCAAAAAAATATATGCTGTCCGGGCTCTGGCGGGTGCCGGCCCCCTGTGTCCCGACTGTCTGCCCGGTCATATCCTGGCAGATACAAAAAAGATACAGCTGTATACCGGATGGCATTTTGAACTTACCCGTATCTGCGATCTGGCCCGTTCCGGTGGTGATGCACAGGGGCAGATCCGGGCAACATCAGAATAAAGGAATGCGGGATGCCGCACAAAAAATGTGACAAAAACATTGCCCGCACCATTGATATGGCCAATGAAATGATTGATCTGGCTCGCCAGGGGTATGACCAGCATGAAGATCCCGGGTGCGGGGTGCTGTATGGTATTCTGCTGGACTCCGGATACCGGATTCTGGACCTGGCTTTAAGGGAAAAGCAGGCCCATATCCAGAAGGGATGGTGGCATGAAACAGTAACAGATCCCAAAACCGGACAGGCGAAAAAGGATGTTGCAAATAAATGAAACGACCTGCCATTGATCTGGGGGCATGCATCTTGTGTGAAATCTGTGTGGAACTGGCCCCCCATGCCTTTGAAATCAGCGATTCAGGATTTGCCCAGGTGAAGCCCCTGGATGACTACCAGGATGAGGATATCCATGAAGCCATAAAAAACTGTCCCAAAGACTGCATTTCGTGGGAAAATGACTGATTTTTGCATTTTTTTGCCGGCCGGACAAAAAAACCATTGCCCTTGATACACAAATGTGTCATTTAAGGCATCAGTTTTGTACACATATGAACCTGCTGATGCCGGAAATGACCTATCATGAAAAATTTTACCCACAGCCTGCTGGATCGGGACAACCTGAACCTGGTTCTGGACAATCTCAAACTGGGGATCATTGCCCATACCACAGAACGTATCATCACGGTGTTTAACAAAGAAGCGGAAAAAATCACCGGATACAAAAAAGAAGAGGTCCTGGGCAAAGATTGTCACAATGTATTCAATGCCCCTTTCTGTGGTAGCAAATGCTCATTCTGCAATGATACCCCTGACCTGTTTTCCGATACCAAGGAATACCCCGTCACCTTTGTCACCCGCAGCGGGGACACCCGGCACCTGGAGATGATTGTTTCCGCCGTCATTGACAATGACGGGGTGCTCAAAGGCGTCATTGCCTCATTCCGGGACCTCACCGAAACCATCAACCTGTCTCTCAAAACAGAAACCCTGTCCAGTTTCAACGGCATCATCGGCAAAGACAGCACCATGCAGGAAATATTCCGGCAGATCCGGGATGTGGCCCTGTACAGCTATCCGGTCCATGTATCCGGGGAAACCGGCACCGGCAAAGAACGGGTGGCCAATGCCATCCATGACATATCTGCCTATGGAAACGGGGCATTTGTACCGGTGAACTGTGGGGCCATTCCCGAAGGCATTGTGGAAAGCGAGCTGTTCGGCCATGTCAAAGGCGCGTTCACCGGCGCTGTCAAAGAAAGAAAAGGGCGGTTTGAGCTGGCCCACAAAGGCACGTTGTTCCTGGATGAAGTGGCGGAACTGCCCTTGAAAATCCAGGTTAAGCTGCTGCGGTTTCTTCAGGAAGGCACCTTTGAAAAGGTAGGGGGAGAAAAAAAAGTATCTGTGGATGTACGCATCATTTCCGCTGCCAACAAAAATCTCAAAGATGAGGTCAGGGCCGGCCGGTTCAGAGAAGATCTTTACTACCGCCTCAACGTCATTCCCATATCCCTGCCCCCCCTGCGGCAGCGGAAAACCGACATTCCGCTGCTGGCAGCCCATTTTCTGAAACAGGCAGAGTTGGAAAACAACAACAGCGTTCCTGCCCTGGCTGACGAAACCATGAATGTACTGCTGGACTACGACTGGCCTGGCAATGTCAGGGAATTAAAGAATGTAATCCAGTTTTCCGTGGTACGGTGCCGGGGCAAAAGGATTCTTCCCGCAGACCTGCCGCCGGAAATCAGCGGGGGTGCCTCCCCACTGACTCCGGTACACAGGTTCTCCCCCGATACAGAGCCATTCGCTGCAAAAGGAAAGCTGGATGCAGCATCTGTAAAAGCGGCCCTGACCAAAACCGGGGGCAACAAATCAAAGGCGGCCCGGGCCCTGGGGGTCGGCCGGGCCACCTTGTACAGATTTTTATCCAATAATGCAGATGCCATGGAATTCAGCCGGCGGCTCTGACCCTATAGGCTGAACACAAGGCCCTGCTTTGTTTCATCCAGGGTAAACCGGATCTCATCTCCTTTGACGTACTCACCTTTCAAAAGGGCCAGGGACAGCGGATTTTCAATCTCCCGCTGGATGACACGCTTCAGGGGCCTGGCCCCGAAACTGGGATCATACCCTTTTTGGGCCAGATATGCCATGGCATCCGCATCCATATGAACTTCCAGTCCCCTGGCAGACAGACGCCTGTTCAAATTCTGGATCTGAATATCGGCTATCTGTTTGATATGCTCCCTATCCAGGGCATGGAAGGTGATGATCTCATCAATACGGTTTAAAAATTCAGGACGGAACACCTCTTTCAAGGCCCGGGCAATGCCCGCATCCACCTCTTCTGTGGAAAATCCGCCGCTGGTGCCGGACTCCTGGAGAAACCGTGATCCCACATTGGATGTCATGATAATGATGGTGTTCCTGAAATCCACGGTCCGGCCGTGCCCGTCTGTCATCCGGCCGTCATCCAGGACCTGGAGCAGGATATTGAACACATCCGGGTGTGCTTTTTCAATCTCATCAAACAGCAGCACAGAATAGGGCCTGCGCCGCACGGTTTCGGTGAGAAATCCGCCCTCATCATACCCCACATATCCTGGGGGGGCACCGATGAGGCGTGCCACGGAATGCTTTTCCATGTATTCAGACATGTCCAGGCGGACCATGGCCTGCTGGCTGTCAAACATGAACTCAGCCAGGGATTTGGCCAGCTCGGTTTTTCCCACGCCGGTGGGCCCCATGAAAATAAAGGTGCCGATGGGCCGGTCTTCGGGAGACAACCCTGATCTGGCCCGGCGCACGGCATTGGATACCGCATCAATGGCCTGGGCCTGGCCGATGACCCGCTGCTTGATATAATCTTCCATGTGTATCAATTTTTCCTGTTCCGCTTCCAGCATCTTGGACACCGGTATGCCGGTCCAGGCTGACACCACCTCAGCCACGTCCGTGTCTTCCACATCCTCTTTGAGCATTTTTCTGGTCTGCTGGAGCTCATCCAGTTCCTGTTTTTTGGCTTCCAGGTCCTTCTGGAGCTGGGCCATGGTGCCATAGCGGATCTGGGCCACTTTTTCCAGGTCTCCTGCACGTTCCGCCACCTGGGCCTGGGTCTGGGATTTGTCCAGTTCTTCTCTGATGCCCGATATCTGCTGAATCAGGCCTTTTTCACTGTCCCAGTGCATCTTCAAAGGTCCCATCTCCTCTGACATGGATGCAATGTCCTTTTCCAGTTTTTCAAGCCGTTCCCTGGATGCCGGATCCTTTTCCTTGAGCAGGGCCTGACGTTCGATCTGGGCCTGGGTGATCCTGCGCTGAATCTCGTCAATGGCCCGGGGCATGGAATCGATTTCGATACGCAGCCTGGAAGCGCACTCGTCAATCAGGTCAATGGCCTTGTCCGGTAAAAACCGGTCGGCAATATACCGGTTGGACAGGGTGGCGGCTGCCACCAGGGCGGAATCCTTGATACGGATACCGTGGTGGACCTCATATTTCTCCTTGAGCCCCCTGAGGATGGAAATGGTGTCAGCCACACTGGGTTCCTTGGCCATGACCGGCTGGAATCTGCGCTCTAAGGCGGCGTCCTTTTCTATATACTTGCGGTATTCATTCAGCGTGGTGGCGCCCACGCACCGCAGGGTGCCTCGGGCCAATGCCGGCTTGAGCATGTTGGAGGCATCCACGGAACCCTCAGAAGCACCTGCCCCCACAACGGTGTGCAGCTCGTCAATGAACAAAACCACCTCGCCTTCGGCAGATTCCACCTCCTTGAGCACCGCTTTGAGACGTTCTTCGAACTCGCCCCTGAATTTGGCGCCGGCCAGCAGGGCCCCCATGTCCAGGGCCACCACCCGGCGGTTTTTCAAAGAATCAGACACGTCCCCTTCCACGATACGCTGGGCCAGGCCTTCCACAATGGCGGTTTTCCCCACCCCTGGCTCGCCAATGAGCACAGGGTTGTTCTTTCTCCGTCTGGACAGCACCTGGACAATCCGCCGGATTTCATCATCTCTGCCGATCACCGGATCCAGTTTGCCGGTCCGGGCCAGCTGGGTCAGGTCCCGGCCGTATTTCTCCAGTGCCTGATAGCGTTCTTCCGGATTCTGGTCCGTCACACTCTGGTTGCCCCGGATATCCTTTAGTACAGACAGGATCGCATCCCTGGTCACCCCCTGGCGGCCGAGAATTTCGGCAATTTTGCCCTTGGCAGTGGTCAAAGCCAGCAGCAGATGCTCCAGACTCACATACTGGTCCTTCATCTTGTCTGCTTCCTTGAAAGCCGTGTCCAGCACCTGGCGGCTGTCTCTGGACAGATACAGATCTGCTGCCCCTGACACCTGGGGCTGGCTTTCCAAGGCCTGATCCACCTCGGCTGTCAGACTTGCCATATCCGCACCGATCTTTTTAAGAATGGACACTGCCACTCCCTGGTTGTCAGCCAGCATGCCTTTGATGAAATGGACCGGCTCTATGGCCGTATGGTTCATGCGGCCGGCCATGTCATGGGCGGCCTGCAAGAGTTCCTGGGACTTAACCGTTAATTTATCAAGTTTCATATGCCACCTTGTATTCCTTTCATTATTATTTATGATTTCGCAAATAAAGTAATGCAACATCGCGTCCCGTCAACCAGATACCTGAAATAAAAAGGGTTTTTGCCAAACACCCCAAACCAGGGATGTGCTTCACTTAATTGACAGAAACTGCTGTTTCCGGGCAGACAAAATCACGGCTCTGGACAGGGCAATGGGATTTCTCCATTGACACCCACCACTCTGTGGTATATTTTTGGGTAAGATTATTTACATTTTATGCTGTATAAAAAAAGAGTACCTATGGAACCCTGTACCTTCAAAAACCTGCGGACCCGGCTGGACAAAACCCAGAAAGAACTGGCCCGGCTGCTGGGCATTTCCATCAAGGCCGTTCACAGTTATGAACAGGGGTGGCGTAAGATTCCCCACCATGTGGAACGCCAGCTGCTGTTTCTGCTGTTCAGGCTGGTGAACCCTGAAAAAAACAGCAAAGACTGCTGGGATATCAACCAATGCCCTGAATACCGCCTGGAAAAATGCCCGGCCTGGGAATTCAAGGCAGGAGATATGTGCTGGTTTATCAATGGTACAAACTGCAACGGTAAGGCCCACAACTCCTGGGCTGATAAAATGAAAGCCTGCCGGAACTGCCCGGTATTTGCACAATTTTTTGAAAATGAAGAAGGAACCCCGAACCATGGATGATTTTTTATTCAAAACCGCCACGTGCCGGACAGAAAAAGAAGGGGTGTCTGAACAGCGCAAGGCACTGCCTGATGCCATCAAAAATATTATCACCACCCTGGACGATGACACCTGTTTCGCCCACATCGGAGATGAGCCCATACATTTTTCCACATCTGTGCGGGACATGATTGAAAAATTCCGGGAGGTGCTGTTCCCCGGCTATTTTTCCAAGGAAAAGGTGGAC
Organism: Desulfotignum sp.; assembly: GCA_036351635.1. GTDB lineage: Bacteria > Desulfobacterota > Desulfobacteria > Desulfobacterales > Desulfobacteraceae > Desulfotignum. The sequence goes on along the minus strand of JAZBPL010000090.1, from coordinate 22,369 downwards.
AAAGCAAACCTGGTGTATCACATGGGCCAGGCAGTGTCCCAGCTGTATGAAATTTTGTCCGAACAGATCATCCATGTGCTGCGCCATGACTGCCTGCGCTATGACCTGGCATGCTCGGAATGTGAACCCAGGGGCCATGAAGCCGCCCTGGCACTCATCCGCTCCATACCTGACCTGCGGCGGGAACTGGCCGGGGATGTTAAAGGGGCTTTTGCCGGAGATCCGGCCGCCAAAAGCCATGATGAAGTTATTTTTTCCTACCCGGGCCTGTATGCCATCATGGTTTACCGGATTGCCAACCGCCTGTTCAAACACCAGATTCCCCAGCTTCCCAGGATTATGACTGAACATGCCCACAGCCTCACCGGCATCGATATCCACCCCGGGGCCGCCATTGGCGAACGCTTTGTCATTGATCACGGCACCGGCATCGTCATCGGGGAGACATCAGAGATCGGCAACAATGTACGGATCTATCAGAACGTGACCATCGGGGCATTGTCCCTGCCCCCGGATGCCGGGAAAAAGCTGCGGGGGGCCAAGCGACACCCCACCATTGAAGATGATGTCATCATCTATTCCGGGGCCACCATACTGGGTGGAGAAACCGTGATCGGGGCCAGATCCGTGGTGGGGGGCAATGTCTGGCTCACCTCCTCAATCCCGCCGGACACCAAGGTGTTTATGGAGTCTCCCCGCCTGGTTTACAAACACCCCCGGACACAAAAGGAAACCCGCCATGAAAAAACTGCCTGATATCACCGCTGCATGCGGCAGCACCCCCCTGGTTTACCTGGACAAAGCCAGCCAGACCTGCGGGGCGGGCATCTATGGAAAGCTGGAATATTTCAACCCGTTGTCTTCGGTAAAGGACCGCATCGGCCTGGCCATGATCCAGGACGGGCTGGACACCGGAAAAATCACCCGGGACACCATTATTGTTGAGCCCACCTCCGGCAATACCGGGATTGCCCTGGCATTTGTCTGCCGGGTCAAAGGATTGCAGCTGGTCCTGACCATGCCGGAAACCATGAGTATCGAGCGCCGGCAGCTGCTGGCCCACCTGGGGGCACAACTGCATCTCACCGAAGGGAAAAAAGGGATGAAAGGCGCCATAGAGACTGCCAAAGATCTTGTTAAAAACATGGCTGATGGCTATATGCCGGACCAGTTTTCCAACCCGGCCAACCCGGCAATCCACCGCACCACCACCGGTCCTGAAATCTGGGATGCCCTGGATGGCGACATCGATATATTTGTCGCAGGGGTGGGCACCGGCGGTACCATCACCGGGGTATCGGAGATGATTAAACAAAAGAACCCCCATCTTTTGTCCGTGGCTGTGGAGCCGGAAAAATCCCCTGTTCTTTCCGGGGGAGCCCCCGGCCCCCACAAAATACAGGGCATCGGGGCCGGGTTTATTCCTGCCAACCTGAACCGGGAGATCATCGATGAGATTGTCCCGGTGTCAGAAGAGAATGCCTTTGCCAATGCAAAGGAACTGGCAAAAGACTACGGCATGCTGTGCGGCATTTCCTCTGGTGCCAATTTTCATGCTGCAAAACAGATGGCACAGAAGCATCCGGGAAAGACAGTGGTATTCATTGTGTGTGATACCGGAGAACGGTATATCAGCACCCCGCTGTTTCAGGACTGACGGCAGGGGCAGCTATTTGGGTTGCTGTCCGGCAGTTTTAATGAATCGTGTATGAAAATTTGTGACGTCTCAGGAGTGGACCCGTGGCGGGGGGATCTGTGTGGGTCTCACCCGTCTTTCGCGTTTGACAGGCTGTAGGGCATGGCTGCGCTAAACGTCAAAAACTGCGGGCAGGTATGTCCTCATACAGTTTGACGTTCTTAACGCTTCGGATGAGTGATCATCCCTGGGATACAGGAATCATGGGCCAGAAAATCAGGATCAAAGGGATGGCCACCAGGGTCACGATAATGGACAAGGGCAGTCCCAGGCGCCAGTAGTCGCCGAAGCGGTAGCCTCCCGGTCCCATGACCAGGGCATTGGATTGATGGCCCACCGGGGTCAGAAAGGCGCAGGAAGCACCGATGGCCGTGGCCATCAGGAATGGATCCGGCGAAAATGCCATCTCCCGGGCCAGGGTAATGGCGATGGGTGCCATAAGAACCGCGGCTGCCGCGTTATTCACCACATTTGACAGCAGCATGGTACCCACCAGGAGCACTGCCAGTGTCCCTGCATGGGAAAAAAAGCCGGACAGCATCAACAGCTTTTCAGCAATCAATTGTGCACCGCCGGAAGCTTCCAGGGCGTGACCCAGAGGAAACATGGCACCCAGCAGCACGATCACCGGCCAGTCGATATGCTCATAGATTTCCCCCAGGGGAACCACCCCTGCCAGAACCATAATCACTGCTGCCGCAACAAATGCCACCTGCACAGGAAGCAAGCCTGTGGCGGACAGAACCATGGCACAAGCGAAAATTCCCACAGACAGCAGCACTTTTTTGGGCTGTCCGATGCGTATTTCACGCTCTGCCAGGGGCAGGCATTTAAAAGCCTTGACAACCCGCTGCAAGGATTCCTCCGTGCCCTGGAACAACAGAATGTCACCGGTCATAAATTTTGTCTGGCTCAGGGGCTGCGTGATCCGCCGCCCGCGCCGGGCAATGGCCAGAAGATTAACCCCGTAAAGCCGCCGAAGATAAAGGCCTGCCGATGTTTTGCCCGGCAGGGTGGATTCCGTGGTGATCACCGCCTCCATAAGCCGGATATCCCTAGACCCCAGGGTGGCCCGGCAATCCCCCTTGCATTCGGCCAGTTCCAGTCCCAGTCCGTCCATCAGGGCCTTGAGATCATCAGGGGCTGCCTCAACCATCAATACATCCCCGGCTTCAAGAATTTCATACCAGGAAGGGGCCGGGGTATGATCATCGCCTCTGGAAAGGCTTACCACCGTGGCCTCGGTTTCTTTTTCCATGGCAGAGGTGAGATGGAAAATGGTCTGGCCCACAAATTTTGATCCTTCAGGAAGGATGACCTCGGTGATATAATTTTCAATTTCAAACAGCTCATCCGGTGATGACTGGGCATCCCGCCTGGGGGTCAGGCGCCAGCCGAACACAGAGATGAAAGCCAGGCCAGCAAGGGCAACACCTATTCCCACCGGTGCAAAGTCGAACATGCTGAATGCGGGCTGACCTGTTTCAACCCGGTACAAGGCAATGATAATATTGGGAGGGGTGCCGATCAGGGTAACCAGACCGCCAAGAAGCGATCCGAATGCCAGGGGCATGAGCAGCAGGGAAGGAGACCGGCCGCTTTTGCGTGACATCCATATGGCCACCGGCATCAGCAGGGCCAGGGCACCCACATTGTTCATCACACTGGAACATACAACAACAATGGCGGCCAGAGCTGACACCTGGGCCGTGGAATTTGTTCCCACCTTTGCCATGTGGCGTGACAACAGATCCACGGCTCCGGCATTGAAAAGTCCTCTGCTGAGTACCAGAACAGCTGCCACCGTTATAACGGCCGGATGACCGAATCCCATAAATATCTGGTTTCCGGGAACCAGTCCGGTTACGGAAACAAGCAAAAGCGCACTCAGGGCCACCAGATCATACCGGAACTTTCCCCATACAAACAGTACCAGGGTGGCTGACAGGATGGCAAAGACCAGCGCTTGATCTGTTGTCATGGCATTTACACCATTTTACCGTTTTTCCAGAAGGGGGACATGGCCCGCAGCTTTTCAATGGCAGGCACCATGGTGGCAACGATATGTTCCATCTCCTCTTTGGTGTTGTAATGGGACAGAGAAAAACGGATGGTGCCGTGGGCGGATTTAAACGGCACTTCCATGGCCAGAAGCACATGGGAAGGATCCAGAGAACCGGAAGTGCAGGCAGACCCGGATGATGCGCAGATCCCCTCTTTGTCCAGAAGCATGAGGATGGATTCGCCTTCCACTGCATCAAAACCGATGGAAAGGGTATTGGGCAGACGGTTTTCCAGATCTCCGTTGACTGACACGCCGGGGATCTTTTCCAGAAGCTGATCCTGGAGATAATCCCGCAGCTGCCGCACCGCTGTGTCAATGAACGGCAGATGCGCAGCCGCCAGTTCACAGGCACGTCCCAGTCCGATGATGGAAACCGTGTTTTCCGTGCCGCCCCGCCGGCCTTTTTCCTGGTGGCCGCCGATCAGATAGGGATGAAATTTCAGCCCCTTTTTCACATACAAAACACCTATACCCTTGGGGGCGTGTATTTTGTGACCGGACAGGGCCAGCATATCCACGTTGGCTGCTTTTACATCTATGGGAATCTTGCCGGCAGCCTGGACCGCATCCGTATGAAACAAAATCCCTTTTTCCGTCACTTTTTTTGCGATCTCAGGAATGGGAAAAATCACACCGGTTTCATTGTTGGCCCACATCAGAGAAACGACTGCCGTGTTGTCAGACAAACTGTCATACAACATGGCCGTGTCCAGGTGCCCCTGCTTGTTCACCGGCACAAACACCGCATCATACCCTTTTTTATCCCGCAGAAATTTAAACAGGTTTAAAATAGCCGGGTGCTCCACAGTGGAGGTGACGATCTGTTTTCTGTCCGGATTGGCGTTCAGGGCAGAAAATATGGCGCTGTTGTCACTTTCCGTGCCGCAGGAGGTAAACACGATTTCATCCGGGTCTGCATGGATCAGATCCGCCACCTGCTGCCGGGCCTGTTTGAGCTTTTTTCCCACCTGGTCCCCGAATGTATGCATGGAAGACGGATTTCCATAAAACTGCCCGAAATAGGGCACCATGTCTTCAATCACCTCATCCGCCACCTTTGTGGTGGCATTGTTGTCGGTATAAATCACTTTCATCAGGTTATCCTTTGGCTTTGACAGAGGCGATCACCTCTTCTATCCGGTCCAGGCATTTGCCGCATCCGCCCCCGGCTTTGAGGTAATCAGTCACATCCTCGGTGGTTTCCAGATTGTTTGCCTTTACCGCGTCAATGATTTCCAGATCTGTCACCTCAAAACATTCACACACCATTTCTCCTGGTTTTTCAAGGATCTGAACCCCTCTGTAATTGGCAATGGCTTTTTTCAGGGCTGCCTTGCCCATGACAGAACAATGCATTTTCTCTTTGGGGAGCCCCCCTAAAAAATCGGCAATATCATCATTGGTGACCTTGGCAGCTTCATCCAGGGTCATGCCTTTGATGATCTCCGTGAGCGCGGAAGAGGAAGCAACCGCACTGGCACAGCCGAAGGTCATAAATGATGCATCAATGATCCGCTCGTTTTCGTTCACTTTTAAAAAAAGCTTCAATGCATCCCCGCAGTTCAGGGAGCCGGTTTCTCCGATAGCATTGGCATCCTCGAGTTCTCCCACGTTCCTGGGGTGCAGAAAATGCTCTTTTACTTTTTCTGTGTAATCCCACATATATCTTCTCCTTCACCACAAAATCATTTTTCAATGACTGTTGTCCATGATCTGACGTCTTGGCTTAAAATACTACAGGGTGGTAGATTGTCAAGACCTGTCTGCCGCCCTGCCCATGGTCATAAAAGAACCGGTATCGGCTGGTTGACATGGATATGTTCCAGGGTAACGGCAACATCCCGGGTGATGATTTCCACCCCTTTGTCCTGTGCATGCACCAGTTTTTGTGCGTAAACTTTATCTATCCCGGCAGCCGGTGTGAACCGGACAGCATCCATGCGCTGGATCAGATAAAAGATCACCCCCCGGTGGCCGGCCGAAACCAGGTCCTTCAGTTCATCCAGATGCTTCTGCCCACGCAAAGTAACCGCATCCGGGAACATGGCAGTGCCGTTCTCCACCAGGGTGCAGTTTTTGATCTCCACATAGCAGCGCCGGTCTGTACCATCTTCCAGGACCAGATCCAGCCGGGTGCCCCTGCTGGTCTTCACCTCTGAACGCACGGTCGGGTATCCGCAAAGCTCGGAAATCTGGTGGTTTTCTATGGCTGTTTTCACCAGTTTATTGGGCACAAGGGTGTTGATGCCTATCAGGGATTCTTGTGTCCGGACCAACTCCCAGGTGTATTTGAGCTTGCGCCGGGGACTGTCGCTTTGGGACAGCCACACCCGGGATCCGGGGACTGCGCATCCCAGCATGGAACCGGAATTGGGACAGTGGGCGGTCACAACCTTTCCTGTGTCCAGGCGCACATCTGCCAGAAACCGTTTATACCGCCTGATCAGCCGCCCTGCCACCAGCGGGGGAAGCGCATATCCATTTTCAGCCATTTTTTTCCCCTTTAAATCGGGTTACCCTGCCAGGATTGTTTGAAGATCCGTCATGTCCATGGTACGCTGGATACCGAACCGGGTGAGGCAAAAATCATACTTCACCGGATCATGGGGTGCTATTTTTCGAAACCCTTCTGTAATTTCCAGGCAGGCAGCACGGTCCGGGCTTTTGCGCCGGGTAAACCCCAGCATCTGTCCTGCTGTATACATATGCCGGTCAAGGGGAATGAGCAGCTGGTCCGGACGGATCTGGTCCCATCCCCCCGGATCCACCCGGTCTTTGCGCACCATCCAGCGCAAAAACAGATGGCTGCGCTTGCAGGCACTGGATTTACCAGGATCAGCCAGCAGATGGCCGCATGCCCCTTCAGGGTCCAGATGTTGCACCAGATACTGCAGCCCCGGCAGAACCGTGGCATCTTCTGGATCAGTACCGGCCATCAAGCAGGACTCCAGGGAGCCATATTCCCGGATGACACGCTTAATACCCAGAATCAGGGCGGTGATATGGGCCTGGGTGGCAAATCTGTAGGTAAATCCTGCCAGTCCCCGGCAGATCTCTTCTGCTTGAATATCTGTCACCCGTTCCCCGGGGGCCGGGCCCAGAAATGCGAGCACCTTTGCTGCTGCCTGCATGATCATTTCCACCCGGCCGTAGGCCAGGCACGCTGCCACAAGACCGGCCACCTCCCGGTCCCTGACATCCTTGTAATCATAGAGGAACAGCAGGGGATCAGGATCCACAAAAGATCTGCGGTTATAAATCTCATACATTAACTCCAGTTTCTGTCTCAATCGGACCAGCATGAATGTGTTATACTCCTGTCATTGCCTGATATATTTCACCTGAAATGCACCTCAGCCTGCGATAGTATGCCTGTTCCGGATAAAATGCAAATTCTGCGCCTGAAAATTTCTTTGTCGCGGGCACGGTGAATGCATTCTACCCTTCAATCCATATGTTTTGGCCCTCAGGACCAAAAATTATTTTTAAAAAAATCAAACCAATGTGAGGCTATCCAATATTAGTTATAACTTTTTGAATTTATGATAGAATTATTTAATAATAAATTTTCTCTGTTGTCTCTGGAATTATACCTTGACTCTTTTTTATGGATGGACGTAGTATGGCTACTTTGGTTAATTTTGTAAATCAAGGAGTTATATCAAGATGCTGCAGGAAAAAAAAATCGGATTCATCGGCAGCGGCAATATGGGAGAAGCCCTGATATCCGGTCTTGTGCTTTCCAAAGCCACACGGCCTGAAAATATCATCTGCTCGGACATCGACCCGGAACTGCTGGCAGCCATAAAAGAAAAATACAAGGTGCATACCACCTGCGATAATCTGGAAGTGGTCCGGCAGTCAGATATCATCGTCTATGCCACCAAACCCCAGATTCTGGGGACGGTGCTCAAGGAGACCGCACCCGCGCTTGATGATGAAAAGCTTGTCATTTCCATCGCCGCAGGGGTTCCTCTGGCTGCCATAGCCATCGGACTGCAGAAAAAACTGCGCCTGATCCGGGCCATGCCCAATATCTGTGCCTTTGTCAAGGAAAGCGCCACTGCCATTGCCGCAGGCGAATATGTACGGGAAAATGATGTGGCCGAGGCCCGGGCCATCTTCAACTCTGTGGGAAAAACAGTGTTTATCCATGAAAATGTGCTCATGGATGCTTTCACCGGATTGAGCGGCAGCGGTCCTGCCTATATCTTTACCATTGTGGATGCCATGGCAGATGCCGGGGTAAAAATGGGGCTGTCCAGAAAAGACGCTCTGTTTCTGTCCACCCAGACGGTTCTGGGGTCTGCCCGGCTGCTCATGGAATCCAAAGAACACCCGGGCCAGTTAAAGGACCGGGTTGCATCACCCGGCGGCACCGCCATTGCCGGCATTCACACCCTGGAACAGGGTGGCTTGCGCACCACCATGATCAATGCGATAGAATCTGCCACCAACCGCTCAAGAGAGCTGGGTGAAATGATGGTAAAAGATTTTATCGCTAACAGTAAAACCGAAAAATGAACAAAAAAAACCGGGCGCATCGTGGTGTGATCTGCACGCTGCGCCCGGTATCTGGCCAGGGAACTTTAAGGAGGCGGTTATGGGTTAAACTTCAAGTTCCTTTTTCAGCCAGTCCCGAACATTTCCTTCCACGGCATATACCCCTTTGTACCTGCCGATACCCTGCATAAATTCCGTCTCAAGCTGCTTGGGGAGATTAAAACTTCCCAGCTCTTCAGAATCGAATCCTTTTCTACGGACCAGCGTAAGTACAGGGGGATTATTCCATGTATTGATCACAAAATAAACTGTTTCATTATCATTGTCCCTGGAATTGTAATATGACTGGGAGCGTAACGGCCCCCATTCCAGATGCAGGGCAATGGCTTCTTCAGGGGTCATCTCCCAGTCCACTGCATTCATTAGATTATAATCTTTTTTTATGTCACCGAGTCTCATATATCCTCCATTTCCTGGTTGGTTATTTATCTGAATACAATAAAAGCAAATTGCGTGCCTGAACAGAACATAAAAAAATAACCCGTCATTACGAAATGTTATAAGAAAAGAAGCAGCAGAAAAGAGGAAATGATACAAAAACGGTCCACCGCAACAGATACACTTTTGTATCTGTTGCGGTGGAAATTATTCAATAATTGTCACACAGCCGTTCAAACCAGCCTGCCGGGCGGACACAGGCCGGGCATTTGTCAGGTACCGTTTTCCCGGTATGGATATACCCACATCCCAGACAGCGCCACTGGATCTGCATCTCATCCTGAAAAACCCGCTGGGAAGCGATATTTTCCGCCAGGTGCCGGAACAATTTTTCATGGTGATTTTCCGCCACAATAATAGCATCAAAGGTATCTGCCGCCCGGGCAAACCCTTCCTGCCTGGCAGTTGCAGCAAATCCGGCATACATGTCATTGCCCACATAGGCTTCCAAATCTGCGGAAGACAACAGATTGGCCTGTGTATTTTCAATCACCCCGGTGGGAAACTGCCAGTTGATGGTCAGCTCTCCCCCATTAAAAAATTTGAAAAACCGCAGCGCATGTTCAAATTCCTGATCAGCGGTTTCATCAAACAGTTTGCCGATCTGTACATACCCTTCCTCCCTGGCCCTGTTGGCAAAAAAATTGTACCGGGTTCTGGCCTGGGCCTCAGCGGCAAAAGAGGTATGCAGGTTCACTGCTGTTTGGCTTTCCCTGAATTTACCCATACAGCACCTGTTTATTCTTCAATGATGATGGCATCGGCACCACACTCGGCCGCTGCCTGGCGCACTTTGTCCTTGAGGTGTTCCGGGATGGGATCAACCTGGATGGTGGATACAAGCTGGTCCTCATCATACTTGAATACTTCAGGACAAAGGTCGTTGCAGTTTCTGTCACCCATGCACTGATCGGTAATGGTCACTTTCATGTGTTCCTCCTAAAAGTTAATGTATATTGCAGTGGATCCATGCCGGCGTCATTTCCAGGACATGGTTTTTTTCAGGACCGGTGTGTACAGTTTATTATGTTTTTTCAATGGCCTGAAATTTTTTCATAAATTTTGTATCAATATAATCCTTAATTGTAAAGGCAAGCCTGCCGCTGAATACGATCTTTTTTTTCTTGAGAACCCCTTGGCCCCCGCCAAGATTGAACACAAGCAGATAGTCCGGCCCAGGGTCAAACGGCATCAGGTCTCTGCCTTCCAGGGAAGCCAAGAGATTATGAAGCAGAACCGGGTTCTGCCGCACTGCATAGACCCCCACCTTGTCCAAAGGATGCGGCTGAAAGTGGATACAGTCACCGCCTCCGAAAATCTGCGGATATGCCACGCTCTGCAGATACTGGTTCACCAGCAGACCATTGTCCGGCCCCACGGGCAGGCAGGATTTTTCAAAAATATCTGAAGGTGTCACCCCTGCTGCCATGAAGGTAAAATCTGTGTCATACTGTTTTTGGGAACCAAGGGTGATATGCGATCTGGTCACCTCATGGACCCGTGCGTTTTCCAGAATCTGGATCTTTCTTTTTTCGAGAACAGCTTTTACCCGGTCCCGGATTTTATCCGAAAACCGTCCCATGAAACGGGTTGCGCAAAAAATGCAGATGGCCGGCATATAAGCCCCTGTGTCCCGGGCCAGCTGCCATACATTGCCTGCCACCTCAGCAGAGGACGGTCCGCCGCCCACAACACCCACCCGGATCTGCTTTTCAGCAAACAACGCCTGCAGTTTTTCTGAGGCCTCCATCAATTTTTCAATGGGTTTGACAGGATAGACATTGTCCGGTTCTTGTCCATCTGTTGTGCCGACACCGGCCATAGGAACATGGGAACCGGCATTGCAGGAAAGCACATCATAGGAAACCGTGCTGCCGGACAGGGTATGCACGGTTCCGGTTTCAGGGTCGATACGGGTTACCCGGTCCTGGATGAATCGGCCGCCCTGGCTTTCCACCACATCCCTGGTGGCAAACCGGATCTGTTCGGGCAGATAGGTTTTCCCCAGCATGCCCGGCCCCATTCCTGAATAATAATGGTATATGGACGGGCCGATGACCGTAACGGTGTATCCTTTTTTTACAATCGTTTTGATATTTTCCAGTGTGACCATGTGTGCATGGCCGCCCCCCACCAGTACCAGGTGTTTTTTCATGAGACACGCTCCAGTTTTTTCCCCGGCTGTCTGCCCACAGTTCACAGGGTATCCATCAATTTTCCCAACCGTTCCAGGTGCTGTTTTTCCTCACCTGCAACACCATGGACAATGGCTGCTGCATCAGCGTTTTTCATACGTGCCCCCACCCGCTGATACAGATCCAGAGCCTGTGCTTCAATGGACATGGCCAGGGATATCACCTCGGTTTCCACTGACAGGTCCGGATCAAACAGTTCCAGATACTGGTCTGTGGTCAATCCCCCCTCTCCGGCTGATTTTTCCGTCAAGGCATCAAATTGTTCCCGTGATACTGCAGCAGCATCCATCCGGACAAAAGCATCAAAAATTGCATCCTGGTGCTTGACCTCAATGGCAGCCAGTTTCTCAAACAATGCCAGCACCGCAGGGGTCCGGGCCTTGTCAGCCATATCCAGGTAGAACCGGTGCAGCCCCTGTTCCAGGGAATAGGCCACCTTGAGAAAGTCCTGTGGGGATTCTGTACCGTCAAACAGGTCCATGCCAAGCGTCTGGGGACCCACAGCGGTCTTGCCCTGCCAGGCCTTGATACCGCCGGATACATTGTATACCTGATTGAAACCCCTGCCTGACAGCATCTGTGCAGCCACCCGGCTGCGCCCGCCCACCGCTCAGTAAACCAAAGTGGGCTTGTCCGGATCCAGTTCAGCCACCCGGTCTGAAAGCTGCGGCAAAGGTATCAGCACCGCCCCGGGGATGTGGCTCTGCTTGTACTCTGAGGGCTGGCGCACATCCAGAATGGTGATATCTTCCGGGGAATGGTCTGATATCATTTCCCGGGTTTCTTTGTAATCTTTGGATTCTACCGGGGTAAAAAACTGCATCCATTTCATGGCATACTTCCTTTCTTTTTCACAGGACCTGCCGCCACAGCGTAGAGCAGGACACTGCCGGTTTTCAACGCCAGAAGTTCTGCCGCTTCTGCATCATACATGGCACCGACACCACAGCACCCCAGGCCAAACGCTTCTGCAGCAAGGTAAATACGCTGCCCTGCCCTGCCGGCATGCATCATCACATACCGATATCCCCTGGATCCCAATGATGATTCCACTGCACCAAGATCCGCCAGAAACAAAAAATTCACAGCTGCCCGGCCAATCCATGCCTGGTCCAGACAGACCCCTGCCAGCGCGTTTGCCAGGCTGCCCGTGTGCAAGCATACCAGTTGTGAACCTTCCGAAGAAAAGGTGTACAACCCATCTGCCATGCCTTCCAGGTTCTGACAGATCATTGCCGGCACAAGAAACGTTTTTGCCGATGCACCTGTCTCTTCAGGGATATGGCCAGAAAAAATCCCTGAAAAAACCTGCCTGAAAAAAGCCGCCCACACAGAACAGGGCAGTTCACAGGCAGTAAAATTGCGGCGGGACCGCCTGTTTGTAATCGCAAGGCGATAAGTGATTTCCGGACTAAAATCGGATGCCGGCATGGGTGTAATCCCTGAAGGGTTGTGCTGAAAAACATTAGGGCATGCATCCGGCACCCGGGATTGCACAATTGAAGACCCTTCCTTGTAGGCTTTTTCCAATATCTCATACCGGACAGGGGAAAATGGTTCAGGCCCTGGTCCGGCGGGATGAAACGGTTGTGTATCAGGCACATCTTCATTCGCATCACCCGAACCCAGAACAAGACAGGCCAGCGGCACTTCGCATCGCTGATCCAGATCCAGGCCCTGGATCAGGAGCTGGTCATCAAAATCATACCCCACCCGGGCACGAACCCCTGCAGCCCTTGCTGCCAGGATAACCGATTCAGCCAGATGGCCGGCATCCAAAAGCAGATACCGGAAAGCCCGGCCCCTGTATTTCCATGCAGAATGATAAAAAATGCCTGTGATAATCAGGTATACCCCTGCACGCGCCCTGCCAGGCAGTGTTTTTCTCATGTCCAGGGGCCGGGAATTGATTTTGCACAAATAGCCCTGAACCGTGTTACAATAATACAATCCTGTATCAACACCAGGCATCTTCTGTATCGACAGATACAGTTGACAGGGATACAGCCCCCCGGCGGATGGCACGCTCCGGAACAGAATTCCCCGGGCTCTGTCTGACAGGGTCACCCCATAGGACAGGTCCAGTATCCGGGAAACCGTTTTCAGATCCATCGGTGCATCCCGTTCTTTATCCGGCACCTGCCGGGCCAGTACCTGGTCCACCATGGCATCCAGGTCTGTCTGGCCCTTATCCCCGCCAGGAGCCTGGTGGGTTTCAGCAGTTTTTCCCAAAGGAATCCTGCCCTGACAGGCATAGGTTTTAAAAGGCGCCGGATACCTTGAAAAATCCAGTGAATGGGGGGAAATCCTGTGCCGGACATGGCTGGTCTGATCATGGTACTGGACAGCCGACACAGGCGGATCAGGTGTTGTCCGAACCATCATCCTCCTGGACATCTGTTTCCAGCTTCATCAAGCATTCATGGCATTCCATCTCGATATTGGGCACATCCCCATATTTTTTTTTGATCTCCTCTTCGGTCAGATGCGAGGTGCCGGCGCACCCGCACCGGGGACACGAGGTGCTGATTCTGTATTTTTTGCCCATCACGCCCTCCTTTAATTTTTGCCTGAAATTCTCGGATCAGTGGGTGTTCCTGCACAATCAGGGGTATAGCAGGAATTGTCCACAAAAGAGCAGTCTTTTTTACAGCTCGGGCATTTTTCCGGCGGTGTATCCGCCTCCAGGTTGTATCCGCATTGGTCACAAATCCAGCTGGTCATAACAGCCTCCTTACATGGTTAGGGGTGAACAGGTGTTTCATCTTCTGGCACACCTGATAAATTATCATAAAATAAAGGATATAATCAAAAAACATGCCAGCCGTCACATTTGGTGCTGTAGAAAAGAAGATAGTATTTTCACCATACCACAACCCAGGCAATCGTCAACCACAAATATCCTGGATAACCCTGAACAACTGCATATAAAGCGGCATGGCGTTTTTTCAAATACCGTTCCTGGAGATACCCTGGTGACGGTTTAAAATTAACACGGTGATACAGGCAGGTTGGCAGGATGCTGTCCCTGCCATCACTTCACTCTATAAATTTCCCGTTATTCAAGGAAGAGCCAGGCCCGGGAATTCATCCCCGGCACTGGTTACTTAGGTCTTCCCTGGGATAAAGACGGTTAAGAATTGCACATTCGCATCTTCTGTGGTATGGCATGGGCATCAACCAGCAGCAAAATTGGCATTGCATGCCTGAACACATGTTCACAAATGCTGACCAAATCACCAAATAAAAGGAGAAAAACCATGGGACTCAAAGAAGAACTGGAAGAAAAAGCAGAGGAGTGTGATGCGCCCGAAGAGTACATTGCCGTAGCCAAAGAGATTGTGGACGGCCTGTCCGACAAGGAATGGGCTGCCGAACTTTTGGAAGAAGGAGCGGAATGGGCGGAAACCTGGGAAGATGCCGTCACCTATGCCAAAGCCTGCCTGGACATCCTGGGGGATGAAGAAGCTGCTGCCGCCCATCTGGATGCAGGCAAAAACCTGTGCACCACGGTGGAGGATTTTCTGGGCCTGGCCGCAGCCGCCCTGGAGATCAACCAAAAAGAAGCAGCCACGGAAATTTACAATGCTGCCGGCACCAAATGCGTCAAAACCGCTGATTTTCTTGAACTGAGCAAAAGTATTTCCAAGGTGCTCAATGATGCAGACCTGGCAGAGAAAACAGTTGAAAAAGCCTTTGCAAAATGCAGTAAAACCACAGATTTTGTGGAATTTGCCAAATCTGTTCTGGATATGTTTGAAGACAAGGACCGTGCCAGGGCTGTCTATACCAAAGCCATGGAAAAAGCATCCACAGCAGATGATTTCGATATCCTTGCCGCGGGTGCGGTCAAAGACCTTGAAGACAAGGACCTGGCCCGGAAAATCTATGAAAAAGCCCTGGCCTCTCTTACTTCCGGTAATGAACTGCTCAAATTTGCTGAAACCGTCAATGAAAAGCTGGATGACAAAGCCTTTGTTAAATCCATCTACAAAAAAGCCGAATCCGTATACACGGAATTTTCTGATTACCTGAAACTGGGAAAAGCAGCATTTGAGATCACCGGGGATGCCAAATTCGCCTCGGAAATATTCCAGACAGCTGCTGCCACTAATCCTGCCTGCGGCCAGCTGGTGGACCTGGCCCTGGCCATGGCAAAGGACCTCAAAGATCCCAAAGCAGCCATTGCGGTGCTCAAGCAGGCCCAGGGAGCGGTGAAAAGCAATGCAGATTTTATCAAAACCGCCAAAGCCATCCAGGAAGTTGTCACTGATGACAAAGAATGGACCGATGCCATCACCTTTCAGCTGGAAAAACGCGAAGAGTTCAAAGAATTGTATGCGGATTTCATCAACAGAGAACAGGAAACCAGCACCTGTGCAGCCAAGCGGGCCCTGGCCCATGAAATTGTTGAAAAAACAGGGGATACCTTTTATGGGGCCAAAATTTACAGACAGGCCCAGGATCTGACCCGCAACTTCAATGATTTCATCAAGCTGGCGTTGTGTATCCATGATGATCTGGGAGATGATGCGTGGGTAAAAGAGATCTATACCATGCTTCTGGAAAAATGTGTGAGTTTGAGCCACTACACGGAACTCACCGATGCCATTGCAGCCACCCTCAAGGATGAAAAATGGATCCGCAGTATTTATAAGGATATTGAAGCAAAAAGCACGGAAAACAGCGACCTTGTAAAACTGGCTGCCATTGCTGTCAAAAAACTCAATGACACAGCCTGGGCCGCAGATCTGCTGCAAAAGGCTGAAGCCGGCTGCAAAACCATATATGATTATACCTTTGTGGCAGGTGCCTTTCTCCGGCTGCTGGGGGACCGGGAAAAGGCAGGTGCACTTTTTGAGGCGGCAGAAGCCACATGCACCGATCGGCAATCCTATTCCCGGCTGTTAACCCTGGTGCAGGGCCAGACCACTGACACCGCATTTCTTACCCGTATTCTGATTTCAGCCAAACAGAAGCTCACCGGGTTTGAAGATATGCTGTTTCTGGCCCAGTCCGCCCTGATCCAGCTCAAAGACACACAACTGGCTGCCCAGCTTTACACCCTGGCCGAAGAAAAAGCCGGTGACACACGCCGGTTGTCCCGCCTGGCAACCAGCCTGGACAACCAGATGGATGACAGTACCTGGGCATCCAGGGTATTGCGCAAGATATCCTGATTGCTGCGGGATAAAGAAACCGGACCAATGAAAACCCGGATTTTGAAATGTTTTTTACTCTTTGCCCTTGCCCTGGTCATCTGGTTTTTTCCAGAACAATGGCAGATATGGAAAAAAGACCCGAAAAATCAGGGTATCCAGAAAACAGCATCATGGGTCGCACCTGTGGAAGTGGCCCTGATTCAGCAGGGTCCCATGGCATTGCGCCGCACCTTCAGCGGCACCCTGGAATCCGAAGCGGAATTTCTGGTGGCCCCCAAGGTAAGCGGCCGGGTGGAGCACCTGGCCGTGGATATGGGAAACCCGGTCACCCGCAGGCAGGTGGTGGCCAGACTGGACAATGATGAATATATCCAGGCCGTAGCCCAGGCTGAAGCCGATCTGGCAGTTGCCCGGGCCGATCTTACCGGAGCTGAGAACACCTGTGAAATTGCCCAGCGGGAATTGGACCGCATGGAAACCTTGAAAAAACGCGGGGTGTCCTCCGCCTCCCAGCTGGATACAGCCAAAGCCGAATGCCTGGCATCTGAGGCCCGGGTTGAAATGGCCCGGGCCCGGGTGGTAAAGGCAAGGGCTGTACTGGAAACCACACGGATCAGGCTGGGTTACACAACGGTTTTTGCCGACTGGACCGGCGGCAGTGATCAACGGTTCATGGCACAAAAATTTGTGACAGAAGGGGATACGGTTTCCGCCAACACCCCCATGGTATCCATTGTGGAACTGGACCCGCTGCTGGCGGTATTGTTTGTTACGGAAAAAGACTATGGCCGGCTTGCCATCGGCCAGCCGGCCGATCTTTCCACAGATGCCTTTCCCGGCACATCCTTTGTGGGCCATATTATCCGCATTTCACCTGTTTTCAATACCCAGACCCGGCAGGCCAGGGTGGAAATCCAGGTTCCAAACCCGGATTTCCGTCTCAAGCCGGGCATGTTTGTAAGGGTTTCCGTGGTGCTGGACCGGGTGGAAGATGCCCTGATGGTGCCTGAAACAGCCCTGGTGACCCGAAATCATGAAACCGGGGTGTTTGTGGTTACCCCTGACGAAAAAAAAGTAATCTGGCAGCCGGTTATCACAGGGATCCGTCAGCAGGAAATGGTCCAGATCCAGGGGGATAACCTGGTAGGTGAAGTGGTGATACTGGGCCACCAGATGCTGGACCATGGATCTCCAATCCGGATACCGGAACGGGCTGACATATCCGGTCACACACAGGAAAAATAGGATGAACCTGCCCGGATTCAGTGTCGGCCGTCCTGTTTTCATCACCATGCTCTTTCTCATGGTCCTGGTCATCGGCTCTGTTTCCCTGAGCCGGCTGCAGATCGACATGCTCCCGGACATTGAGCTGCCCACCCTGACCATCCGAACGGAATATGAAGGGGCCGACCCGGAAGTCATGGAACGTCAGGTGACCCAGATCATCGAAGAAATTGTGGCCACCGTTCCGGGTGTGGAAGACATCACCTCTGACTCATCGGAAGGCCGCAGCAATGTCCAGGTCAGCTTTGCCTGGGGAACCGATATCGATATTGCGGCACTGGATGTCAGATCCGTTCTTGAGGACGAAATCAATGAGCTGCCGGAAGATATTGTGCGGCCCAGGATCCGCAAGTTTGATATCGGCAGCTTCCCTGTAGTCCTGCTGGGGATCTCCAGCAGGCTGGATCCGGTGGACCTGACCCAGCTCATAGAAGATCAGATCCGGTACCGGTTTTCACGGATTCCGGGCGTGGCCCAGGTGGATCTGTGGGGCGGTTTCAACCGGGAAATCCGCATTGAACTGGATCCGGAACGGATCATGGCCTTAGGGCTGCCCCTGGACCAGATCATTCAGGCCGTCACCCGGGCCAATCTGGACCAGCCTGCCGGAAAACTTGAACAGGGACGGTATGAAATCCAGCTGCGGGCCCCGGCACAATTCACCAGTTTGGACCAGATCCGCAGCACTGTGGTAGCCCATAAGGAAGGGGCCGCTGTCACCCTGGACCAGGTGGCCCAGGTAAAAGACACCTATGAAAAAGAAACCCGGATCATAAGGGTGAATGGAGAACCGGGCATCCGGGTGGCCATCCGCAAACAGGCCCAGGCCAACACGGTGGAGGTATCCAGACGGATCCTGAAGGAAATTGCAGCGGTGAATGCCGCCATGCCCCAGGTGAACATCATACCGGTCATTAACCAGGGAAATTTCATTGAGCGCTCCATTGCCAATGTGGCCCGCTCTGTTTTATACGGCGGGGGTCTGGCCATTCTCATTCTTTTGTTTTTTTTAAGAACAGTGCGCAGCACCGTTGTCATATCCCTGGCTATCCCCATTTCCATGCTGGCCACCTTTGCTTTGATGTTTTTTTTTAATTTCACCCTCAACCTGATGACCCTTGGGGGTCTGGCCCTGGGGGTGGGCATGATGGTGGACAACTCCATTGTGGTACTGGAAAATATTTTCCGGCACCACAAGGAAGAAAAAAAACCGCCGGACAGGGCATCCAGGGAAGGGGCCATGGAGGTGGCTCCAGCCATCCTGGCCAGCACCATCACCACTTTGGTCATTTTTCTGCCCCTGATTTTTGTCAGGGGGGTTACAGGCATTCTTTTTACGGAAATGGCCTATGTGATCATCTTTTCCCTGACCTGCTCTCTTCTGGTGGCACTGTCTCTGGTCCCCATGCTCACATCCAAACTGCTGGGCATCAGAAAACGCACCAAAACCCGGTCAGTGATATCACTTTTTTTTGCCTTGTCTGAATCTTTTTTTCTCAACCTGTCATGCATCTACGCCGGCCTGCTGGCCAAAGCGCTCCATTACCGCATGATGACCCTGTGCATCACCGCAGCCGCCCTGGGAGGATCATTGATGCTGATCCCGAACATCGGGACGGAGTTTCTCCCCCCCAGTGATGAAGGGGAAGTGCGGATCACAGGAGAAATGGCGGTGGGTACCCGGCTGGATCTGGTGGACCGCCAGAGCCGGCTTGTGGAATCCATTGTGTATCCGGCTGTACCCGAAGCAGTTTCCTCGGTGGTCAGTGTGGGGGCCTCGGGGTACAGGCCCGGCAGCTCCGCCAAAACCGACATCAGCCTGTCTCTGGTCCCTTCCACCCAGCGGACCAGGTCCAATGTGGACATCGCCCGGGATTTGCGCCGGCGCCTGGAAGGACAGATCCCGGGCATGGAAATCCGGACCCGTGCTCCCCAGGGCCAGTTTCTCCTGGACCGGGTCCTCGGGGGGGAAGACGGCCTGGGTGTGGAAATCCGGGGATTTGATCTGGATATTTTAGAATCCCTGGCAGCCAGGGCCGCAGAAATCATTGCGCAGGTATCGGGCATCACGGATGTACAGCTCAGCCAGGAAGCAGGCACCCCCCAGCAGGAAATTCAGGTGGACCGGGAAAAGGCTGCAGACATGGGCCTGAGTGTCAGGGACATCACCGATATCATATCCACGGCCGTGGCCGGGTCCCGTGCCGGTGAGTACCGCACCAGCGGAGATTCCCACAGAATTTTTGTCCAGTTGAAGGATGTGGAAAACCGCAGCATGGATGATATTCTGGACCTGACCCTGACCACGGCATCCGGAGAGCAGGTGGCCATCCGGAACCTGGTGTCCGTAACCCCGGGATGGGGACCCATTTTGATCCAGCGCAAGGACCAGCAGCGCACGGTGACGGTATCCGCCAATGTGGCCGGCCGGGACCTGGGATCGGTGGCACAGGAGGTCACCCGCCGCCTGGAAGAGATCCCCCGGCCTGTGGGATACGACCTGCTGGTTGCCGGTGATTTTGAAGAGCAGCAAAAGGCATTCAGGGAACTTATGGTATCTCTGGTACTGGCACTGACCCTGGTGTACATGGTGATGGCCTGCCAGTATGAATCCCTTGTCAACCCTCTGGTGGTGATGTTCTCGGTTCCCATGGCTGTCATCGGAGTACTGATCACCCTGTTTTTGACCCAAACCACCCTGAATGTCCAGTCTTATATCGGCTGTATCATGCTGGGGGGAATCGTGGTCAACAATGCCATCCTCCTGGTGGACCAGTCCAGCCGGTTGTCCGGCCCTGACACGCCGGTGGCGGAAGCAGTGATGGAAGCCGGCCGCCGGCGGCTGCGCCCCATTCTCATGACCAGCCTGACCACGATCCTGGGACTGCTGCCCCTGGCCCTGGGCATTGGTGAGGGTGCGGATGCCCAGGCCCCACTCGCCCGGGCCGTGGTGGGCGGACTCGCTGGTTCCACCGTCATCACCCTGGTACTCATCCCGGTGATCTACACGCTGTTTCATCCGGATGCAAAAAAGGCGCACCCATGAAAAAAAGTTGTCCTTTTGCCGCCCATGGACTTTTATGCCTGATCCTTATATGGCTTTTTTCCGGCTGTATGCTGTCACATCTGGGAAAAACCGGTGCAGCCGATCTGGCACCCTATATTCCGGCTGATATCCAGGAACCCATTGAAGACACCAGTCAATTTGCATTCACCCTGGAAAACCCGCCTGGTCCGTTACCGATGCCGTTCAAAAAAACAGCGGATGATCCTTTGGCCCTGTCCCTGGAACAGGCGGTTATGATGGCCCTGGAAAACAACCAGGACCTGGAAACCCGGCTCCTGAGCCCGGTGATAGCCGGTGCCTTTGAACAGATGGAAAAAGCCATGTATGATCCGGAACTGTTCGCAAGAATCGGTATCTCCAGAGAAATGGTCACTGAATCAGCATCAAAAGAAACGGCCTTCATCACTGCTGCCGGTATCCGCAGATCACTGCCCTTCGGCACCACACTGGCCGCTGAGGCAGCCCATGGGCAGGATCAGGCAAAAGGCACACCTGACCCGGACAAAACCCGGGTCACCCTGTCAGTGACCCAGGCCCTGCTCCAAGGTGCCGGGCCGGCCGGCGGAATGGTGCGCATCCGGCAAAGCGAGCTGGAGACCCGGGCCAGCATCCATGAATTGACCGCCTTTGTGCAGGCCCTGGTGGCTGAAACGGAAATTACATACTGGCAGTTTGTCCTGGCCCGCCAGGAACATGCTATTGTGGAAAGGTCTTTGTCTGTATCAAAAAAACAGAAGATTGATGTCCAGCATCAGATTGATGTGGGCGTGCTGCCGAGAAACGAACTGGCTGCGGTGCAGTCTGAAGTGGCCCGGCGGGAACAGGCCCTGATTGATTCAGCCAACAAGGTGGAAGCCTTTCGTCTGCAGCTGCTGCACCTGCTGCATCCTGGCACAACCGATCATCTGGCACAACCGGTGCTGGCAGTCACTGACCCGGCCATAGATCCTGTGCCCATCACAGATATGGACGAGCGTTCGGACCTGGCCCTGAAACTGCGGCCGGACCTGGCTGAAGCCCGGCTGCGCATGGACCAAAACCGTCTGGAAACCATCATCACGCACAACGGCATGCTGCCCAGACTGGATTTTTTCATGGACCTGGGAATTGCCGGATTCAGCAGCCGGTCTAAAGATGCCATCCAATCTTTGGGAAACGGAGACTATGAAGTCTTTGCCGGCCTTTCAGTGAGCCGCTTTGTGGGAAACCGGCCTGGTAAGGCCCGGCACCAGGCGGCAAAGGCTGGCTATCATCAGGCTGTTGAAGCCCTTGAAAACCTGGTCCGCACTATCAACCTGGATGTCCGCCTGGCTGTCAATGAAACCGAACGGGCCCGGCAGCAGATCACTGCATCCCGGATCACCCGCCGTTATGAGGAGCAGACTGTGGCGGCTGAAATCGAACGGTTCAACGTGGGAGCGGGAACCGCACTGCTTGTGGCCCAGGCCCGGCGGGACCTGCTGGTCAGCCAGATCGCAGAAGTCAGGGCAGTCATAAATTACCGCATTGCCCGTATCCGGCTTTTCCTGGCAGAAGGCAGTCTGCTTCAGCGCAGGGGCGTTATTTTACAATATTAAGACCAGGTCATGAAACTATAGGTCACTACCCCTGCAGCGGCCAGCCAGATATTGGTGATATTGCTCACCGAAATATTGGGCATGGCTGCCAGGTATTTCCCACAGCTTAACGATAAGACAGAAATGTTACACTTTTCTCCTTTTGTGGGACATCCTCGATAAGATTGCATGATTTGCTTTTTGATGGGCTTTTTGTATTCAGCATAAAAAAATCATGCATTATATGGCAGATACTAAAATCAAAAATCACATTGCAGGCATATGGATATTGAATTAATCCTGCTCTCAGGATAAGATCTGTAATGGTTGGTAGCTTTTAGCT
>JAZBPL010000089.1:0-4179 GCA_036351635.1 Desulfotignum sp. | reverse complement strand
TTCAAATTCCCGGAACACCTCGGGCAGTACAATCAATGCAAATACCCCCAGCATGATGCCGGGAATGGATCCCATGCCCCCCAGGACAACCATGCACAACACCATGGCTGATTCCAGGAAAGTGAAACTCTCCGGACTCACAAACCGCATGCGGGCGGCAAAAAACGCCCCGGCCAGACCGGCGAAAAATGCCCCCATGACGTATGCCAGCAGTTTATAGATAAAGGTGTTCACCCCCATCAGCTCTGCTGCGGTTTCATCCTCTCTGATGGATTCCCAGGCACGGCCGGTCCGGGAGATATTGAGGTGTCGTATTCCATAGGCGGTAAATATTGCCAGGGCCAGTACCAGATAGTAGAAAAGATACAATTTCTTCATCCAGAAGTGTTCAAATGTCAGCCCGTTTTCAAACACCGGCAGATACATGCCCACGGCATCTATTCCCAGGATGCCATTGGGTCCGTTGGTCAGCGACATCCAGTTGTTGAGAATCAGCCGGATAATTTCCCCGAATCCCAGGGTCACAATGGCCAGGTAATCACCGCGCATGCGCAGGGTGGGGTATCCCACAATGGCCCCTGCCAGACAGGCGAAAAATGCGGAAAATGGCAGACAGATCCAGAAACCCAGACCGTAGATTGAATTTAACAATGCATATGCATATGCGCCCACACCGTAAAAAGCAATGTATCCCAGGTCCAGCAGGCCGCAAAGACCCACCATGATATTCAGGCCCAAACCCAGGCAGATATAAATCAACACATTGATGGCCACATCCGTACCATACCGGTCGGCAAACAACGGCAGAAAACAGGCCAGAACAATCAGCCCCACCTGCCATGACCAGTTGGGAATGGCAAAGGCACGGGTCTGAATACGGCTTGTTGCCCGGGACAAAGGATCTCCTATAATATCCAGGTATCCGCCCTTTTTTACCATGTACAGCAACAGACATACTGCTGACCCTATCAGGATATACCCCCATACCCGGAACGTTTCATGAACGGTCAGGGTACCGTCAGAATGAACCCCCAGCATGGGCCAAAGCAGACCAAACAGCCACAGCATGCCGATGGTATATGGTTTCCAAATTTTTTTAAACTCTTGTATCATCGATATTCTCGCCCATAATGCCGGTTGGTTTAAAATAAAGTACGCCGATTAAAATAATAAATGCAAAAACATCCTTATATTCGCTGGAAAAATACCCTGCCCCGAACACTTCCACCATGCCGATGATCAATCCACCGATCATGGCACCGGTGATATTGCCGATACCCCCCAGAACAGCTGCGGCAAATGCCTTGATGCCCGGAATAAACCCCATATCGTACCGGACAGAGCCGTAATAAAGACCATACATGATACCGGCGGCAGCTGCCAGTCCAGCACCAATGGCAAATGTCAGAGAAATGATTTTGTTGCTGCCTATGGCCACCAGTGCGGACATGGTCTTGTCCTGGGCCGTGGCCCGCATGGCCATGCCGATCTTGGTCTTGAACACCAGAAGGTTCAGTCCCACCAGCAGCAGAGCGGTCAGAACAATAATCATGATCTGCAGATAGGAAACTGCCACTGTGCCGAAATCAAATCGCCCCTGGAACATTTCTCCGGGATAAATTTTGTCATATACCCCCTGGGTGAGCATCATGCCGTTGGACAGAAAAATGGACATGCCCAGGGCGGACAGGAGAGCTGCCAGCCGGGATTCCCTGCGCAATGGTTTATAGGCGATTTTTTCAACCCCCACGGCAAGGTAGGCACAATAGGCCATGGCAAGAACAAATGCAGCGCTCAGGCAGAGCACCGGGTGGGTCTGCATATACCCCAGGCCGGACAGGTATCCCAGCGTAATGGCACCCACATACCCGCCGGCGGCAAAAAATTCGCCATGGGCAAAGTTGATGAGCTGAATAACCCCGTATACCATGGTATATCCCAATGCGATCAATGCGTACATGCCGCCGAGGGTCAAACCGTTAACAAACTGCTGAATAAAATATTCCATTATGCGTAATTTCTTAAATTTGGGTGGATAAAAGGATGCGGCTGAACCTGGGTCCAGCCGCATCTTATGACGTCATGGTTTATTTGAGCAGTCCTTTTTCCGGATCCCAGTAGGGCACGAATTTATCGTCAACTACCTTAAAAGCAATGTAGTTTGATCCGGTATCACCGTTTTCTTCAAACTTGATACGTTTGGCAACGCCCTGATAATCCATCTTCATCATCTCCGCCTTGACCTTTGCAGGATCAGTGGAGCCTGCCGCCTTGATGGCTTTCAACAGAGTGGTGGCTGCATCATAGGCATAGGTGGCGTATGCGGCAATTTTGCCGTATTTGGGCACATATCTTTCTTCAAACGCTTTGTATTCCGGGGTGGTGGGATCGGTATATCCATAGGTCAGAAAAACACCCTGGGAAGCTTCTTTGGCAACTTCCATGAACCGCGGCTGGAAAACCGCATCCTGGGTAACAATCTGGGAATCCATGCCCAGGCGTTTTGCCTGCAGCGTCATCATGGCTGCCGGAGAAAATCCCTGTACGGACATGTAGAAAACATCAGCATTTTCCTGTTTTGCCCGGGTGAGAACCGCTGAAAAATCTTTGTCCCCCTGGTTTACATGTTCATGGCCCAGTACTTTTATGCCCAGTTCCTTGGCAGCCTTTTTAACACCGTCAGCCAGTCCCTGGGAATAGGTGGTTTTGTCATCCACAATAAAAATGGTTTTCGCGCCCAGCGCTTCTTTGATAAACCTGGCAGCGGCAGGGGCTTGGGCATCATCGCGTCCGCACATTCTGAACATGTAGGGAAGGCCCCTTTCTGTAACATCCTGATGGGTGGAAGCCGGGGTGATCATGATAACCTCTTCCTCATCCAGAACATTAGAGGCCGGAATGGTGGAGGAAGAACAATAGGCGCCGATGGCACCGGCAACTTCAAGGTTGACCAGCTTGTTGGCAGCAGCCACCGCCTGTCTCGGATCACAGGCCGTATCCTGGGCATACAGCTCGATCTTGTCATACCCCGGGATGCCGCCCTGCTCTTCAAAAACGGAAATAGCGGTAAGAACACCGTTTTTGATATCGGTTCCATCAGAGGCATAGGGGCCTGTGAGGGGGCTCAAAGATCCAATTTTCAAAGTTTTTGCAGAAACTGCGCCCACGATAAGAAATGGAACCAGGATCAGTCCCATGGCCAAAATTGATACAATACGTTTCCTCATTTTTTTCCTCCTAAAAATTATTGGTTGGCTGGCTGACCAAGGTATGCTTCAATGACCTTTGGATCATTCTGGATCTGCTGGGCATTTCCTTCAGCGATTTTCACACCATGGTCAACACAAACGATATGGTCACACACACCCATGACAACCCGCATGTCATGTTCCACCAGGAGCACATCAATGCCCAGGTCTTTAATGCGCGCGATATCTTTCATCAGTTCCGATGTTTCAGCCGGGTTCATGCCGGCAGCCGGTTCATCCAGGAGCAGCACCTTTGGTTCCGATGCTATGGCCCGGGCGATTTCAAGCCTGCGCTGGAGGCCGTAAGACAGATTGGAAGCCACTGTATCAGCATAAGCATCCACCCCCATGAATGTCAGGGCTTCCAGGGCCTTTTCTCTGATAAAGGCCTCTTCCCGTCTCTGGGAAGGGGTGCGGAAAATGGAACCGAACACCCCTGTGCCGGACCTGCAGTGTCTTGCAACCATGGCATTTTCCACCGCCGTCATGGCGGAAAAAAGCCGGATATTCTGAAAGGTTCTGGCAATGCCTTTTTCGAAAATCACATAGGGCCGCTTGCCCAGAATGCTTTCCCCATCAAAGATCACATCCCCTTCAGATGCCTGGTAAACCCCGGTGAGCACAATGAAAACCGTTGTTTTGCCTGCACCGTTGGGACCAATCAATCCCACAATCCGGCCATTGCCGATGGTAAAACTCAATTGTGACAATGCCTTGAGACCACCAAACTGTACACTGATATTTTTTAACTCTAACTGTGCCATACAAAAAAACAACCCGTTAAATTGTGAACCCCCCTTGAACAGCCTGGAAAGCGCTGCTATAGCCTATTTGTAGCTTTGTGTAGCCTATAATGTTTTTATTGTCAACCCCTAAAGCAGCGGTCTTTCCCGGCAAAACACACCATAGCACTGCCAGCCTTGCCATACAG
>JAZBPL010000088.1:0-12529 GCA_036351635.1 Desulfotignum sp. | reverse complement strand
AACATTGTTTATTTTTTTCATTTTTTCCTTGACACAAGTCCTCCTTTAAATTTATTCAAATCACAAAATATTCTTTTAATGATACAATTTGGATGCAATTAAACTTATAGTTATAATGAAAGGAGCTGAACTTGGCCGATCAAAGCATGTATGCAAAAAAAATCTGGTTAAAATCCTATGAACCAGGTATTGCGCCAACCATTGATTTCACCGATACGCTGGTTCCCCAGTACCTGACTGAATCGGCAAAACAGTTCCCGGACAATCCTGCCCTGATTTTCCAGGGATATGCCGTGACATTCAGGGAACTCAATGACATGGTGGACAGATTTGCCGCAGCCCTCAAAGATTACGGCATAAAAAAAGGGGACAGCGTGGCCATCCTTTTACCCAATGTGATTCCCTGTGTGGTGGCGTATTACGCAACCCTCAGAATTGGGGGCATCGTGGTTTTCAACAACCCCCTCTACTCAGACAGGGAGCTGGAACACCAGTTCACAGATTCCGGATCCAGATTTCTCATCACCCTGGACCTGCTGGCCGATCGGATGGTGAAACTGCGGGAAAAAACCAATATCAAAACCATTGTCTATACATCCATCGGGGATTACCTGCCCTTTGTCAAACGGCTGCTCTTTCCTCTGGTAGCAAAGAAAAAAGGCCTGGCAGCAGCTGTGTCTGAAGCAGAAAACCTGTTCGCCTTCAAGGATGTCATGGCAAAATACGCACCTGACACCACCCAGGCAGACGTCACCCTTGATGATGTGGCCATGTACCAGTATACCGGCGGAACCACAGGCGTTTCCAAGGGGGTGATGCTCACCCACAAAAACATTTCCTATCAGATCCAGCAGATCGAAGCATGGTTCCCTGAATTTGAAAAAGGCGCGGAAATCATGCTGGGCGCCCTGCCATTTTTCCATGTATTCGGCATGTCTGTTTCCATGAACCTTGCCGTGCGCCTGGGTTGGACCAATGTTCTGGTGCCCAAACCCCAGCCCGAACCCCTGCTGGAAGCAATTTCCAAATTCAGGGTCACCTTTGCCCCCCTGGTTCCCACCATGTATATCGGCATGCTGGACCATCCGGACATGGAACATACCGACCTGACCAGCATAAAAGGCTGCTTTTCCGGCAGCGCCCCCCTGCCGCTGGAGGTGATCAACAGGTTCCAGGAGAAAACCGGGTCCATCATTGTTGAAGGTTTCGGTCTTACCGAATCTTCGCCTGTCACCCATGTCAATCCCTTTAACGGCACCAGAAAAGTCGGCAGCATCGGCATCCCCATTCCGGAAACCGAATGCAGAATCGTGGACCTGGAAGACAGCACAAAAGAGGTGCCTGTGGGGGAAGCAGGTGAGCTGCTCATGCGCGGTCCCCAGATCAT
This sequence comes from Desulfotignum sp., assembly GCA_036351635.1. Taxonomy (GTDB): domain Bacteria; phylum Desulfobacterota; class Desulfobacteria; order Desulfobacterales; family Desulfobacteraceae; genus Desulfotignum. Next base: position 11,142 of record JAZBPL010000088.1, on the reverse strand, counting down.
GAAAGGGTATCTGAACAAACCTGATGAAACCGCCAAAACCCTTACCAAGGAAGGGTATCTGTGTACCGGTGATGTGGCGAAAATGGATGAAGACGGCTATTTTTACATTGTTGACCGTATCAAGGATATGATCATTTCCGGCGGATACAATGTATATCCAAGGGATATTGATGAGGTGCTGTTTGAACATCCCAAAATCCTGGAAGCCTGCTGCATAGGCATCCCCCATCCCAAAAGGGGGGAGGCGGTCAAAGCCTTTGTCGTGCTCAAGGAGGGGCAGGACATGACGGAAAAAGAGGTTATTGACTACTGCGCCCAGAAACTGGCCAAATACAAACTGCCCGTGGCAGTGGAATTCCGATATGAACTGCCAAAGTCCAATGTGGGCAAAATATTGCGAAAGGATTTACGGATCCAGAAGGGATAAAACAGATGCACTGACGGTCAAAATGAATTCACCGTTTCTGCTTAATTTTTCAGCTGTTTCATATGATACAAATGTATGCTATAGTACCTGCTGCTATTTTTGTATGTGCATTTACCGGTATTAATAAAAAGGAAACATTTGTATCATGGAAATCAACCATTATGCGTTTGAATATGGTGAGTACGGTGAAACCACCGGAGTCACCATTAACCTCCGGGGATATGATATTCTCCGTTTCAACAACATCAGCAAAGGGACCGCTTTTTCCATTGCAGAACGAATCCGTCTGAAGTTGAGCGGATTTTTGCCACCCCGGGTCAAGACCCTTGAAAACCAGGTAAAAACCAGCCTGGATATCGTGGCAAAAAAAGAAAATGACATTGAAAAATTTATCTATATCAGAAGTCTGTATGACCGGAATGTGGTGCTGGCCCATGCGGTTATCGCCAGTGACATAACCCAGTTTCTGCCCATTATCTACACCCCCACCGTGGGTATGGCCTGCCAGCTGTATTCCACCATGTTCAGACGGGCCAACGGCATTCACCTGTTTCCCGACAATATCGACCATGCTGAACAGATCCTGGGTAATTACACAGACCAGGATATCCGTGTGGCTGTGGTAACAGACAACCAGGGTATTTTAGGCATCGGGGACCAGGGTGCCGGCGGTATTCCCATCTGCCTTGGCAAACTCATGCTCTATACCCAGGGTGCAGGCATTGCCCCCTGGCACTGCCTGCCCATCTCCCTGGATGTGGGCACTGACAACCTGGGCCTGCTCAACGACCCCAATTACCTTGGCTGGCGTCATAACCGGCTCAAAGGGGATGATTACGATGCCTTCATAGAAAAATTTGTCATTGCATTCAAAAAGGTTTTTCCCAAAGCCCTGTGCCAGTGGGAAGATTTTTCCAAACAGGCGGCATTTTCCGTGCGGGACAAATATCTTGAAACGCTTATTTCCTTTAACGATGATATCCAGGGCACAGGCGCCATTACACTGGCCGGTATCCTGGCTGCCATGAAATCAAAAAAACAGGCTTTCACAGACCAGGTGTTTCTGGTGCATGGTGCCGGTGCCGGCGGTGTAGGCATAGCGGAACAGATCATGACTGAACTGATGGAACAGGGCCTGGATGAAAATGCAGCAAAAAACAAAATTTTCACACTGGATTCCAAAGGGGTGGTCACCACAGACCGGGACCTGGAACCTTACAAAACAAAATTTGCCAGGGCCCCGCACACCCTTGACTGGATCAAAACCCCTGCAGACAATACCCTTTTCAATGCAGTCATCAATGAAAAGGTTACGGTGCTCATCGGCACATCAGGGCAGCCCGGATGTTTTACCCGTGACATTGTCGATGCAATGGCAAAAAACACGGACCGGCCGGTGATCCTGCCGTTGAGCAACCCCACAACCAAAGCTGAAGCACTGCCGGACGATCTCTACCAGTGGACCGACGGAAAGGCCCTTGTGGCAACTGGATCCCCCTTTGCCCCGGTGGTGCGCAACAACAAAAAATACCGCATCGGCCAGATGAACAATGCCTTTATCTTTCCCGGGGTGGGCCTGGGCATTGTGGCCTCCGGCGCCACAAAAGTACTGCCGGTCTTTTTTTCAGCAGCTGCCCATGCCGTGGCCGAATTTATCAAGGAACAGGATATCCAGGACGGCATTTTGTGCCCGCCCCTGGACCAGCTGCGGGAAGTGTCCATTGCAGTGGCCAAACAGGTGGGGGCCGAGGCCATCAAAGCCGGTGTAACAGACAATGGCTGTGCTTTTTCCCGGTTCAGGCACAACAATGACCCGGACCGTCTCAACGCCCTTATTGACAAGATGATCTGGAATCCTGTGTATTTTTGACGGCACCAGGATGCTGATCTGTACAGCATATCCCCGGATCAAACACAGGCAGGCCCCCCGGCACTGCCGGGGGGCTTGCCTGAAATCTATTACTGCACCATAAGAAAGCAGGGGCTGCCCATGTACGGCTGGACCGGAAAGATTGCCCGCATTGACCTGACCCGGCAAAAAATTGACGTCCAGCTTCTGTCTCGTGACACCTGTACCCGGTATCTGGGGGGCAGGGGCATGGGCGGTCTGTTTCTGCAGCCGGCGGCCACCCTGGACTGGGACCACCCGGATGTGCCGGTGTGTCTGTTCACAGGGCCCCTCACCGCAACGGCCGCCCCCACGTCAGGGCGCTGCCACATGGTGTCTGTCTCCCCTTTGACGGGTCTTATGGCAGATGCCTCTCTGGGCGGAAAAATTGGGGTACAGCTCAAAAGGGCCGGCTGGGACGGGATTGTCATCACGGGCAAAAGTGACGACCCTGTGGGCATTGAAATCAGTGACGACCGCATCACCCTGGTTACAGCCAGAAACCTGTGGGGAATGACCACAGATGCCGTACACCAGCACCTGAACCCGAAAAGAGCAGGCCTTGCCTGCATTGGGCCGGCAGGGGAAAACAGGGTGCGTTTTGCCGCGGTCATTACTGACCGGCACCATGCTGCCGGCCGCACCGGACTGGGGCTGTGCCTGGGGGTGAAAAAACTCAAATACATGCTGGTATCAGGTACCGGCCGCACCCGGGTCAAAGACCCTGAACAGCTCAAACTGGCCAGACAAGACATATGCCGCCTGACTGGGGCCTCTCCTGCCCTCATGGGCAGATATGGATTTTCCCGCATGGGGACCGGTGCCATGTATGATCTTATGGACAACCGGCACATGATGCCCACAGATAATTTTTCCGCCACCTGGTTTAATGCTGCAGAAAACCTCAATGCCGCTGCCTATGCCAGGGCTTATTCCCCGAAAAAAAACGGATGCAGAGGATGCCACATCCTGTGTAAAAAAATCGGCACCCGGTCTGCTGCCGGCACTGCCATGCCGGAATTTGAAACCATGTCCCATTTCACCGCTCTGGTGGGATTACAGGATATCCATCTTGTCACTGCCGCCAACCAGCGCTGCAACAGCCTCGGCATGGACACCATTTCCGCTGCCGTCACCCTGGCCTGTTTCCGGGAGATTACACAAACAGATTTTACCCCTGCCTCTTTGCTGGCACTGCTGGATGACATTGCCCTGGACCGGAAAGAGGGGAAGGCCTTGAAAAAAGGGGCTGTTGCCTATGCCGGATCCATGGGCCAGCCGGATGCTGCCATGGCGGTCAAGGGCCTGGAACTGCCGGCCTATGATCCCAGGGGTGCATACGGCATGGCACTGGGATTTGCCATGTCCACCAGGGGGGGGTGTCACCTGCGGGCCTATCCCATCTCCCATGAAATTTTAAGAAAACCCGTGGCCACGGACCGGTTTTCCTTCAGCGGCAAAGCCAGAATCATCAAAATCGCCGAAGATCTCAATGCAGTGGTGGATTCCATGATCGCCTGTAAGTTCATTTTCTTTGCCGCCGGCCTGGAAGAATATGCCAGGGTGTTTTCTGCTGTGACCGGACAGGATGTCACTGCCCAGGACCTTCTGGCAGCCGGGGAAAAAATATATTATAATGAACGGATCATTAACAGCTGCAGGGGATTCGATGCCCGGCACGATGACCTGCCTGCCCGGTTTTTCATAAAACCCGGCACCGGTTCCAGCCAGATCCGGGTCCCCCCCATTGACCGGGCCGCTTTTTTACAGGCCAAAGCTGCCTATTATGCTGTGCGGGGCCTGACCCCGGACGGCCTGCCCACAAGCACAAAAGCAGAACAACTGGGGGTTTCGTGGAAATCCTTGTAAAAAAACATGCCCAAAAACTTGTGGAAGCCGGTCTTGCCGCACCTGCCGGTCCGGGTGCCCCTTTAGTGGGGGGGCTGGACCAGGCCCTGGTGTGGAATACAACCGCCCCGGAAATCCCGGTGCTGGAAAAAATATTCCTTCACCTGCATATCAATTCTCTGGTCTTTTTACGGCCCAAATTCCCATATGACCGGATCATCAGATTTCTGGCCGGCCGTGCCCTTAAGGGCGGGGGCAGTATTCTGCCCAGAGACTGTGAAACCCGCACCTTTCTCCATGACCTGCCAGTGGTTGATCAGTTTGATCTTCACGCCATTGTAAAAAATCTGAAACAAAGAAAAACCGTGATTATCCAGGCAAATGACCGAAAAAACGCATTTTTGGGACCGGCTGTAATTGCCCCGGGAACTGTCAGCCCGGAACAGGGATTTGTGCACATCAGTTCGGTATGCTTTGCCTGTTTTGTGGCCTTTTTCAGCAATTACCTGGCCGGCTTGAAATTAGGGCACCATGATCCGGAAATGGACCAGGTTTTTGATCAGGTGCTGCCGTTTTTGCAAAAAGAGAGCCCAGCCTGCCCAGACCTGATGCACGGTCCGTTTTCCAGGGAGTCAGATGTCTATGCAGCCATGGCCCAGGCGGGCAGGAAAATTGTGGACTACGGCCTTGTGGACTCCTATTTCGGCAACATCTCCTGCTGCTGGAACAACATCCTGTATATCAGCCAGACCGGGGCCAGCCTGAATGAATTGACCGGCTGCATCGATCCCGTACCCCTGGACGGCTCCTCAACCGCAGGCATTACCGCCTCCAGTGAATTGACCGCCCACCTGGAAACCGTTGCCCGCACAGACTGCCAGGTCATTCTCCACGGACACCCCCGGTTTTGTGTGATTGCATCCATGGACTGTGATCCTGAACAGAAGGCGGCCTGTGCCTTTGCAGACAAATGCCATACCCACTGCCCGATCCCCCGGCATATCGGGTCTGTTCCCATCGTACCCGGAGAAGTGGGGACCGGTCCGTTTGGGCTGTGCAACACCCTGCCTGCAGCATGTGAATCATCCGACAGTGTGATAGTCTACGGCCACGGCCTGTTTGTTACGGGAAAAACCGATTTCACCCAGGCATTTTCCACCCTGGCAGCAGTTGAAACCCTTTGTAAAAATCGATATCTGGAACAGGTGCAGCGCCTGAGACACGCCTGATGCGCCGTAATGGGTACCCTTTCAGGGTAATGACATGCAGATGCAGCGTCCCCTGTTTGACATAGCCCCTTTGTGGGTGCCGTGTGACAGGATCGTCAGATGCCTATCTCGAGCCGGTCACACGGCACCCACAAAGGGGCGGGTATCAAGCAGCTGAACAGTATATGGCTGCATACGATTGCCCCCCTTTTGGGAGCCCTGTGCCCCACAGTTGCATTTATGGACTGTTTTGTGTATAAAAACATAAGAATCCATTTAACATTCAGGCAAAAAACCACATGATTCATAAAAAGAAAATATTCGGCCCCCTGACCAAGGAAACCACCCAGGTCATCCTGGAGTGCATTTCCGACGGGGTATTCACCATTGACTACAACTGGGAAATCACCTCCTTTAACCGGGCTGCAGAAGAGATCACCGGCATCAGCAGAAAAGATGCCATCGGCCGCCACTGCTGGGAGGTATTCCGGTCCAATATGTGCGAGAAGGACTGCGCACTGAAAAAAACCATGGAGGAAGGCAAACCCTATGTCTCCACCTCGGCCTATATCATCAACAGCCAGCAGAAAAAAATCCCCATATCCGTATCCACCTCCCTGCTCATAGACAAAAACAACGATGTGATCGGCGGGGTGGAAATTTTCAGGGACCACTCCCTTGTGGAGGAGCTGCGCAAAGAGTTGTCCGCCAGTTTCCAGGTGGAAGATATTGTCAGCAACAGCAGTGCCATGAAAAAAATTTTTGCCATCCTGCCCCAGGTATCCGGCTCGGACGCCACGGTTCTCATCGAGGGGGAAACCGGCACCGGCAAAGAGCTTCTGGCGCGGGCCATCCACAACATGGGGCCCAGAAAAAACAAACCGTTCATGGCCATCAACTGCGGGGCCCTGCCGGACACCCTGCTGGAATCCGAACTGTTCGGGTATAAAAAAGGCGCCTTTACCCATGCGGTCAAAGACAAGCCGGGCCAGTTTGCCCTGGCCCACGGAGGCACCATTTTTTTAGATGAAATCGGAGATACCAGCCCTGCCTTTCAGGTGAGCCTGCTCCGGGTCCTCCAGGAGCATGAATACACACCCTTAGGCGGCATAGAAAAGGAAAAAACCGATATCCGGATCATTGCTGCAACCAACAAAGACCTGTCCGAGCTTATGGCTGCTGACCAGTTCCGCCAGGATCTGTACTACCGGGTAAATGTGGTACGGCTCACCCTGCCGCCTTTGCGCCAGCGCATGGAAGATGTGCCGCTGCTGGTGGAGCGTTTTATTTCAAAGATGAACCTGCGCCAGGGAAAATTCATCCAGGCAATTGACCAGGAGGTGCTGGCTGCACTCATGTCCCACACATTTCCCGGCAATATCAGGGAACTGGAAAACATTATTGAACATGCCTTTGTCCTGTGTCCGGAAGGCACCATCACCTGGGAACACCTGCCGGGATTTCTGGCCAGAAAACCGGCCTGCTCCCAAAAACCCTCGGATGATCCGGTGAAAACCGCACAGATCAATCTGATATCTGATGCCCTTGCCAGAAACAACTACAACAGAAATGCTGCTGCAAAGGACCTGGGTATACATAAAAGCACCCTGTTCCGGCGCATTAAAAAACTGGGCATCAAATTATAAATGCAACCCATGCCAATGAACAGGTCCTTTTTTTGCGACCCTGAAGCAGGGATGACCAGCGGCAACATTTGTTTTCAAACCGCTGGATTGCCTGCCAGACAGGAAATTTTTCAGATCTGTAACCATATCCTCATATTTCGGCATATTCAGGCACGGGCCTTGCAGTTGTCATGTGCAGCAATACACTGGCATACCAATTCTGCACATGGAGTTTTTTTGTGAAAATAGCTGTCACCATATGGGGAAACCGGATTTCACCTGTTTTTGATTCCGCCCACACCCTGCTGGTGGCCCAGATTGACGGCGGGAAGATTACCAGGCACTTTTATACATCCTTTGATCCGGAATCTCCTGTACACCTTATCAATACCCTGAAATCACTGGAAATTGACACGCTGGTATGCGGCGCCATTTCCCGAAAACCCGCAGATCTGATATCAGATCAAAACATCCATCTCATCTCCTTTGTCACCGGCAATGTCCGGAAGTTTCTGGACAGTTTCGCCAAAGCCCGGACCGTGGAAAAAAGGCATATGATGCCGGGATTTACCCCTGGTTATCGGAATGCGTATTGACATTGCCCTGGAAAAATTATTACAACCAGTAGCTGGATCAGAGATACCACAGGCAGTGCAGACAACCTGCCCGATGAATTTCTGCTTTGACACTGTTTTTCAGGAGATGTGATAAATGACATATGATACGGGAACGGTTTTGTTTGCATTCTCCCTGACCGTTCTGGCCGGCCTGTCAACCGGCATCGGCAGCGGTCTGGCCATTTTTGCCAAACGCACCAACACACAGTTTTTAACCGCTTCTCTCGGGTTTTCCGCCGGTGTCATGATCTATGTTTCCCTGGTGGAAATTTTTGTCAAAGCCAGACATTCTCTGGAAGCTGCCCTTGGCACCTTTAACGGGTATTTGATGACCACCCTGGCCTTTTTTGCAGGAATTGCCCTTATCGCCCTTATCGACTTTCTGGTACCCGGCTATGAAAACCCCCATGAAATTCGAAATGTAGAAGAAATTCCAGACCAGGATCAGGATATGGCGCTGCAGAAAAAAAAATTACAGCGCATGGGTCTTTTTTCCGCCCTGGCCATCGGTATCCATAATTTTCCTGAAGGCATTGCCACATTTGTCGGCGCACTCCAGGACCCGGCCCTGGGAATAAGTATTGCCATTGCCATTGCCATCCACAATATCCCTGAGGGCATTGCTGTATCGGTTCCCATCTTTTATGCCACCGGCAGCCGGAAAAAGGCCTTTGGTCTCTCGTTTTTATCTGGCCTGTCCGAACCGGTGGGGGCTTTACTGGGGTATTTTCTGATTCTCAGATACGCCACAGACACTTTATTCGGTCTGTTGTTTGCCGCAGTGGCCGGCATCATGGTGTTTATTTCCCTGGATGAACTGCTGCCCACAGCAGAAAAATACGGAGAGCATCACATTGCCATGTACGGAATGGTAGCCGGCATGGCTGTAATGGCGGCCAGCCTGGTATTATTTGTGTAAAGGGATACACATGAGTGAAAAACCCAATTATACGTCACTGGGAAAACAGGTGGAAGACCTTAAAAACCAACTCCGGTACCAGGAATCGTTGTGGGAAAAAGACCGGATTGCCGCCGACTACCACAGAAAATTTTTAAAATTTATTCCCTACCCGGTGCTGATACGGGATGCCGCAGGCATGATCACCTATCTGAATCCCGCCTTTACCCAGACATTCGGCTGGACCCTGGAAGAACTCAAAGGTACCCGGGGCAGAGAATATATCCCTTTGCATCTGCAGTCCGAGCTGACCAGAAAAATAAAAACCCTGCCTCAGGGAAAAAATGTACTAAAACTGAGCACCAGACGTCTGACCAAAACTGGCCAGCTGCTGGATGTGGTGGTCCGGGTGGGAATCGACAGAGATGAGGACCTGAACCCTGCAGGCATGGTCATGGTGTTCCGGGATGTGACCATGGAAAAACGCGTTGACCGGAACCAGAGTGCCATAAACCGCATCAGCCAGGCCCTGCCCCAGTACCCGGAACTGCCCCAGCTGCTCCAGTATGTGAGCGGCGAAATCAAGGAATTGCTGGGAACCCAGGGTGCCAATGTCATGCTCCTGGATGATGATGAAAAAGAATTTTATGTATTGAGCATGGCCCATGACGACCCCACCACCCGGGAACGGGTCAAAAAAATCCGGTTCCGGGTCGATGAACTGCTGTCCGGCCAGGTGGTCAAGACCGGCAAGCCCATTATCATGACATCCCTGCCTGATGACCAGAAACTGCACCAGAACAGAAACCAGAAAATCGGATACAAGGTAAAAAATGTTATGGTGGTCCCCCTGCGCACCAACACGCGCATCATCGGGGTGATTTCAGCTGACAACAAAAAAGAGGGGGTCTTTGACCAGACCGACCTGAAAACCTTGAGCACCATTGCAGCCACGGTCGCCCTGTCCATTGAGAACGCCAGGGTTTCTGAAGAACTGAAAAAAGCCAATGAAGAATTGAAAAGCCTCAATGCGGCCAAGGACAAAATGATCAGCCATCTGTCCCATGAACTCAAGACCCCGGTGGCGGTGCTGCTCAGCTCCATGAAAATCTTATCCCGCAGACTGGAAAGTCTGCCCGAAGACAGCTGGCGCCCGACACTGGAGCGCATGCACCGCAACCTCAAACGTCTCATCGGCATTGAAGATGAGGTCTATGATATTGTGGAAAAAAAATCCTTTTCCCACAAACCGGTGTATACCCTGATTTTTGACCAGTGCAAGGATGTCATCGAAGCCCTGATCGCCCAGGAGACCGGTGAAACAGGGGTTATAGGCAAAGTGAGAAAAAAGCTGGATGATATTTTTTCCACCAGGGACCTTGAAGAGAAACAGGTGCATCTGGACGATTTTGTGGCCCAGCGCATCTCCGAAACAAGGCCCTTGTTCAGCCGCCGGGATGTGGATCTGAAAACCCGCCTTTCTTCTGTTCCCCCCATCCGCATCCCCCTTGACCCATTACAGAAAGTGGTGGACGGCCTCATCCGCAATGCCATTGAAAACACCCCGGACGGGGGCAGCATCCATGTCCAGGTTCAGGACACGGCAAAAGGCGTGGAATTCATTGTGCAGGACAAGGGAATAGGGCTTACCCCGGAAGCCCAGAAACGGATTTTTGAAGGGTTTTTCACCACCCAGGAAACCCTGCAGTATTCCTCCGGGCAGCCCTATGATTTCAATGCCGGGGGCAAGGGAGCAGACCTGCTGCGCATGAAAATTTTTTCAGAACGGTACCAGTTTAAAATCTCCATGACCTCCAAACGCTGCAGCCGCCTGCCCGGTGACACCGATGTCTGCCCGGGCAGCACAGAAGGGTGCAGCAACCTGCCGGGTCCGCCGTGTGACGGCTATACCCTGGTATCTGTATTGTTTCCCCTGCTGTCAGACTGAACCCGGCAGCCTGTTTTCTGATGCACAACAGCCAGTGTTTCAGGCGGCAGTGTTTTGTTTCATCCCCCCTGCCCTGCCTGGCATAAAACCATACAAACCCAGGCCCTGGCCTCAGATTTTCTGCTCATGTTTCTGAAAACAGGGAATGCACAGATCTTTTCCCCCAAACCTGCGGATCCTGGATTCCATGACCTTTTCCCCGCAGTCCCGGCAGATCATGCTCTCAAGGATGCGGGCCGGCCGGGCCGGCGGCACTGTGACATCCTTCACCTGAAAAAGTGCCTCCAGATCCGCTGCCATGATGGCCCGGGTCCTGTCTTCTCTTTGTGCAAATCCCCCGGCAGGTGCCAGCACATCCACGGCATTGTCCTGAAACAGGGCACGGAATCCTTTTTCATTGTCCCTGTCATAAAAGGTAAATCCGGGCTTGCCGAAATCTTTATGAATCAGGTTTCCTTTGCCGAACGTGCACCCGGTCAAATACTGGATCCCGTCCACCCCGCACATATCGGTTTCCACCACACACACCATGTTGGCGCCGGGCACAAAATCCAGGCGGTCCAATGCCAGTTCCGCCGCCCGGATCCCGATGGCAAGGCCCGGGCAGGAATGCCCGTGAAACGCAATGGTATCTTCTATCTTTTTTTCATCTATCATACAGGCCATACAGCCCTCCTTGTTTT
>JAZBPL010000087.1:0-27749 GCA_036351635.1 Desulfotignum sp. | reverse complement strand
GTTATTCCCGGAATTTTGATGTCCGGCCTTTATTGCGCGTATGCTTTGATTCGGTGTTTTTTTAAACCCGAGCTTGGACCGCCGCTTCCCAAGGAATTTAGGGCCGAATCAATACCCAAGCTGCTGATTGAAATACTGAAAGGCGTTGTTCCTTTGATTTTACTGATAGGTGCTACTTTGGGAAGTATCCTGGCGGGGTTGGCTACTCCGACCGAGGCCTCTGCATGCGGTGCTTTGGGTGCCCTTATCCTGGTTATCGCATACGGCAAGTTCAAACTGGATCACTTTAAAGAGGCGATGTATTCAACCGTCAAGCTTTCAGCCATGATCCTTATTATGATTTGTGCCTCTAACTTTTTTGGCTCTGTTTTTTCCCGGCTTGGGGGTGCTACCTGGCTTTCTGATGTGTTGATATCCATGAACCTGCCGCCCATGGTCATGGTAGCCATTATCATGATCGGGGTATTCCTTTTGGGCTGGACCATGGAATGGGTGCCCATAGTTCTGATTGTACTGCCTATCCTGATGCCGACCATCAACGCGCTCGGGATCGACCCCTTATGGTTTGCCATTGTCTACGCCATGACGCTTCAAACATCCTGGCTCTCTCCACCGGTGGCATTGTCCTGTTACTTCATCAAAGGGTGTATTCCCCAGTGGAGCCTGTCAGACATTTATAAAGGTATGATCCAGTTTATTTTTATGCAGATCATAGCCATTATTCTGATCATGATGTTCCCCATTCTGGTAACGTGGCTCCCCAGTATAGTCAACTGATAGATAAGCGTAACAGTGTGGTTGCCTTGATTGCAGCATAAAATCCCTCACCTTTTTTCAAAGAAACGGGGTGGGGGATTTTACTTTATGTTCCAATATGAATTTACATCTGCACCATCCCATTTCAAAAATTGCAATTTTTTGCAACCATGCAAATTTGCAGCATCTTTTTTTCAGGCATGATGCAAGGCCGCATCATGCCTGAAAAAAAGAACTTTTTCCGCTTTTGGGGAAACTTTTTTTTGAAAGATATTCAACAAATATTTTGTGTATAACAAATTAAAATTATAGAAAAAACAAGATTTGTGCCTGCTGATATTTGTGATATTTTTTATTTTTTTAGGGTTCGGCACACACTTTGCTGTTTATCATTAACAGAAACGAAATGGCAACTGGTCTAAAATAGCACACCAGTTTAATCGCATTAAAAATAATATCAGAGGATAAAGGAGAAAAAATCATGGAATGTTGTTTATCTCCCCACGAGCAAATGCTGGCAAATACTGCAGAGGGCATCGATAATCCATTACGCTCAATGGAAGCTCATTCCCGGGCGTTTAAAATTCTGGAACGGGTCCAGTCCCTTACACCAAAAGTGGATGTCCAGAGAGGAAGACTGTTCACTGAAGTCATGAAAGAAACAGAAGGGCAGCCCCTGGTCTTGAGATGGGCCAAGGCCATGATGCATGTGGCAAAAAACATTGATGTCTACATTGACGAGGATCAACTCCTTGTCGGCCGGGCCGGTGTTCAGGGACGCTATGGAATCCTTCATCCGGAACTGGATGGCGATTTTCTGGATATGGCTGTGAAACAGTTGAAAACCCGCAAAGTATCTCCGTTTATCATTGAACCCGAAGATGCAGATATCATAATTAATGAAATCGCCCCTTTCTGGAAAGGGAAAACCTTTCATGAAATGCTGGCAAAATCTTTGCCTGAAGAAACATTGAAAATGACCTATGATCCTGAGGATGAGCTGCTTTCCAGGTATATTGTCAATGAAACTGCATCGTTCCGGTCATCTCTGCAATGGGTTCATGATTATGAAAAAGTTTTGAAAATCGGCTTCAAGGGCATCCGCAATATAGCCCAGGAAAAACTGGATGCGTTGGATCCTTTCAGTCCGAAAGACAACTGTGAGAAAAAACCGTTTCTTACCGCCATCACAATCATATGTGATGCCATCTGCCTCTGGGCCAGGCGGCATTCCGAACTGGCTGCTCAAATGGCTGAAGAAGAGAAAGATCCCCAGCGTAAGGCTGAACTGGAAATGATCGCAGACGCCTGTGCCCATGTTCCGGAAAATCCGGCCAGAAATTTCCGTGAAGCCATGCAGTCCCAGTGGTTCACGCAGATGTTTTCCAGAATAGAACAGAAAACCGGTACCATCATCTCTAACGGCAGGATGGACCAGTACCTCTATCCTTTCTATAAAAAAGATGTGGAGGCAGGTATCCTCACGGATGCCCAGGCCATTGAGATGTTTGAGTGCATGTGGGTGGGTATGGCACAGTTTATTGATCTGTACCTTTCTCCTACAGGCGGTGCATTCAATGAAGGATATGCCCACTGGGAGGCTGTTACCGTTGGCGGGCAGACCCCGGACGGGCGTGATGCCACCAATGAATTGACCTATCTGATCCTTCGTTCCAAACGGGAATTTCCGCTGCACTATCCTGATCTGGCAGCCCGTCTCCACGCAAGGGCGCCTGAAAGATACCTGCACGAGGTCGCTGAAACCATAAAAGAAGGATCCGGCTTTCCCAAACTGATCAATGATGAAGAAATCATCCCGCTTCACCTTTCCAAGGGAGCGAGTTTTGAGGAGATTTATGATTATGCCGTTTCCGGATGCGCTGAAATAAGAATGCCCAACAGGGACACCTATACCAGCGGGAACGCTTACATAAACTTTGCATCTGCTCTGGAAATGACCCTTTACAACGGTAAGATGAAAAAGACTGGAGATGAAGTCATAGGGCTTGAAACCGGGGATCCCGCCACATTTACAGAATGGGATCAGTTTTTGTCAGCATATCTCCAGCAGCAGACCAACCATATCAAACATGCATTTATTCAGCAGCATACGATCATCAACTTGCGCAACAAGCATTTTGCCACGCCTTTGGGTTCGGCCATGCACGATTTGTGTATGGAAAACTGCAAGGACCTCCACACACCGGTAATTGAAGGTGGGATTGACCTCGGATATTTTGAATTCATCGGCTATGCCACAGTGGTAGACTCTTTGTCAGCGATTAAAAAACTGGTGTTTGAAGATAAAAAATTGACCATGCAGGAGTTGATAGAAGCGCTTCAGGTCAATTTTGAAGGAAAAAAAGATATCCAGGCCATGCTCAAGAACGTTCCCTGCTATGGAAATAACGATGAGTATGCGGATTCCATAGCCCAGCTTCTGGACCGTTCTGCCCAGGATTTTACCAAAAAATACTCAAAAGAACTCGGTGTGCATCTGGACTTGAGACTGGTTCCCTTCACATCTCATGTCCCCTTTGGCAAAGTGGTTTCTGCAACACCGAATGGCCGGCCGGAATGGTTTCCGCTGTCCGATGGTTCTTCTGCATCGCATGGTGCGGATATTAACGGGCCCACGGCAGTACTGATGTCCAACTACAATTCCAAAAACTATGGGTATCGGGAAAGGGCAGCCCGGCTGCTCAATGTCAAACTGACCCCCAACTGTGTTGCCGGTGAAGAAGGAACCAAAAAACTGGTATCCTTTATCAAGACCCTCATCGACCTGAAGTTGTGGCACATACAGTTCAATATTATCAACAAGGAAACCCTGCTGGCAGCCCAGAAAGAGCCGGAAAAATACCGGAATCTCATTGTGAGGATCGCAGGTTACAGCGCATATTTCTGTGATCTGTCCAGGGATCTCCAGAACGACCTTATTGCACGGACCGGACATGACAACATGTAGCGGATAATCCACAGGATCGGCCTGGCGCTGTGATGGCACCAGGCCGTTTCATCTCAATTGCAAATCGTTTTTTTAAAAGGAAAAAAATATGATTTCTCTGCCTGATACCCAGCAGAAAGGAATCGTTTTCAATATCCAGAAGTATTCTCTTCATGATGGGGAAGGGATCAGGACCATCGTATTTTTTAAAGGATGCAGTCTGGTCTGTAAATGGTGCAGCAATCCTGAATCCCAGCAGTTGCTTCCAGAATTGGGATGCAACCCCGATAAATGTCTGACCACAGACGAATGCAGCCGATGTAAGGATATCTGTCCTGAAAATGCACTGATCCCCGGCTCTGACAACCGTATCAGAGTAGACAATACCCTTTGCACTAACTGCCTGAAATGTGCAGATGTTTGTCCAACCAACGCTCTGAGCGCCTACGGATACGAAATTACCGTTGCAGATGTTCTGAGACGGGTGGAAGAGGATTCCATGTTTTATCTTCGTTCCGGAGGCGGACTGACTTTGAGCGGTGGTGAACCCCTTTTTCAGGCCCGGTTTGCCATCAGTCTGTTAAGAGAATCACGCAAACGGCGTATCGATACCAATATTGAAACCTGCGGCAACATCGCCTGGCCAGTGCTGGAAGAGGCTGCCAGTTATTTGAATTCTGTGTACTATGACCTTAAGATTATAAATACGGAAAAACATAAGGCTGTCACCGGATTTGACAATAACCTGGTCAAGGAAAACCTGCTTCGGCTGGCCAGAACGTTTCCCAAACTGCCCATCAAAGTAAGAACTCCGGTTATTCCGGGGGTAAACGATACCAGAGAAGAAATTGAACAGATTCTGTCTTTTATTGAAGGCATACCCAACATCAGTTACGAATTATTGGCCTATCATCGTATGGGTACCCCGAAATATGCTTATCTGGGCAGGGAATACCCCATGGGAGACACCCAGAACCTGTCTGAGGAAAGATTCAAGGAATTAACCGATTTTTGCCGATCACAGCCACTGCCTGATCAGGCTGAATTTTAGAAAATACAGGAGCGGAAAACAATGAAAATCATCGATTTTCGATTCAGGCCGAATACGCAGGAAACCATATCCGGCATCCAGAACAGCAAAATGTTCAAAGGCTTATGTGAGAGCATTGATTTTTCGAAGATGAAACCCCAGACATTAGATGAAGTCGTAGCAGATCTTGACCGGCATAATGTCATCAAAACAGTTATAACAGGCCGGGACTGCGAGACCACCTATGGTGCAAAATCCAATAACGAGAGTGTTACAGAATTTATTTCCAAATATCCTGAAAAATTCATTGGATTTGTCGGTCTTGATCCCCACAAAGGCATGAAAGCCATTGCGGAACTGAAAGCTTCTGTTCAGGAACTGGGAATGAAAGGGGCGGCTGTTGATCCATATCTTGCTCAGATTTATGCCAATGATGCAAAATATTATCCGATTTATTCCAAGTGCTGTGAACTGGATATTCCCATCGTTTTTACAACCGGGCCTGCGACATTGGTGCCAAATGCCATCATTGACCATGTGGCCCCCAGGTACATTGATGTAGTGGCAAGGGATTTTCCTGAACTGAAAATAGTCATCAGCCATGGGGGATATCCATGGGTCAACGAGGCAATTATTGTTGCAGAAAGGAATCGAAACGTTTACATCGACCTGTCTGAATATGAGTTTTCTCCCATGTCGGAAGCTTATATTCAAGCAGCGAATACCATGATATCGGATAAAATCCTGTATGCCAGTGCGCATCCGTTTGTGGATTTCAAACAGGCCTTGAAAACCTATGAATCTCTGGATTTCAAGCCCGAGGTGCGCCAGAAAATCATGCACGACAACGCAGCCAAACTGCTGGGCCTTCAGCCCCAGCCCTCTCTTTCTGTCAACGGTTCACAGATACAGGACCTGGTCGGAGATATTGTTCGTCAGGTCATGATGGAACTGAAAAAATAAGAATGAAAATACTGATCATCAATTCGGGCAGTTCTTCCATTAAATACAAGCTGATGGATATGAATGCGGAAGTTTCTCTGGCTGAGGGATGTATTGAGCGAATCGGAGAAGCAGATGGAAAAATCGTTCATCATGCGTTTCCAGGGACGTCCCGGACTGTGACCAAAAAAACGGAAACGGCCATTGCAGACCATGCCCACGGAATGGAATGGATACTTGCGCTTCTGACAGATTCCGCCGCAGGTGTGATCGAGAGCCGTTCATCCATATCAGCTGTTGGACACAGAGTGGTCCAGGGAGGCGAACACTTCAAAGAACCAACGATTATTGACGATGAAGTGATCCAAAGCATTCGGGCCAATATCCCGATAGCCCCCCTGCACAACCCCGGCGCTCTTTCAGGGATTGCCACTTCTCTGAAAATGCTTCCAGACGCCCGGCAGGTGGCTGTTTTTGATACGGCTTTTCACCAGACCATTCCGCCTGAAGCATTCCGCTATGCAGTTCCCAGCCGCTTGTATGATCAGGCCGGGATCCGCCGCTTCGGATTTCACGGCACCTCACACCAGTATATTACCCGAATTGCAGCAAAAGGATTGGGTATACCCCTTGATAAAATCAATTTGATCTCTCTTCACCTTGGGAACGGTTCTTCCATTACTGCTGTATCCAGAGGAAAAAGCGTGGACACCTCCATGGGAATGACACCGCTGGAAGGGGTTATCATGGGAACCAGATCAGGCTCCATTGATCCCGCTGTCATCGCATATCTGGTCGACAACATGGGAATGACCCTTGAAGAGGTCATGAGGGTGCTTACCCAGGAAAGCGGGTTAAAGGGACTGTGTGGTTACAATGATCTAAGGGATATTCACAGGGCAAAAGCTGCAGGCGATGAAAAAGCCGGATTGGCCCTGGATATGCTCATTTACAGTTACCGTAAGTATGTGGGGGCATATTTTGCTGTCCTGGGCAGGGTGGACTGTCTGGTCTTTACCGGTGGAATCGGAGAGAATGATGCCGTGATCCGTGAAAAAGTCTGCCATAACCTGGGCCATTTCGGTATTGAGCTGGACCCGGCATTAAATGCCGTCCTTTCAAATCCGGTTGACATTATTTCTGTTCCGTCAAGCCGGGTAAAGGTGATGGTTATTTCAACCAACGAAGAGCTTGAGATTGCCAGGCAGACCAGGACGCTTGTTGAATAGAATTGATCTGATTGTGCATGGGATAAAAGAATGCAAACCGGGTTTTTTACCTGGTATATCCTTTGCCTTTCTGGAAAAAATGAATGAATTACGCTTGACGTGAAATGAGGAGAATGCCAATGGGCAAACAGGTCATTACCGCAGACGAGGTACAAAAGGCAGCTGCAGGGGGGAGCAAGATTCTTGAATACAACAAACAAGATTGTATTGTCACCCCAGGGGCCTGGGATAAGATAGAAGAGTTGGGTTTGGCATTTGCAGACGATACACGTTCTTCACCAGACTGTGGCATTCAATCGAAGCCGGTTCCTGAAGCTTTGTCAGGCGGTAATTCAGTCCCTGGTACAACGCACATACAATCCATTACGGATCGGGTGTGTGCTATTCTCAAGGACAAAGTGCCTGGAACAAATCCTTCTGAGCTGTCAGCCATTGTAAAAAGTGTTGTGGAATCAAAATTTTCACCCCATTCTGCCGGAAATATTGACAACAGCAATGCGGTAAAGGTTGTGGGCGGTGTATCGCTTATTAATGGAGATGCGCTTCTGGGTGAAGATTCCGGACCTTCAATCCCCGGTAAAGTGCAAATTTCCGATGCGATCCGGTGCCATGAGGACACCCATTTGACCGCCACCTTTATGCAATGGGAAAAGAGCTCCTTTTCAAGGACAGTGGATTCCCCTGAGATCAGTATCGTTATTGATGGAGAAATGGAGGTAACTGCAGACGGTCATTCCATGAAAGCCAAAGCAGGAGATGTTCTTTACATGGCCAGAGGCGCCAAAGTTGAATATAATACGCCATCCAAAGTCAAACTGGCATGTGTGAGTTCATAGGGATGACATTTTGGGTATTTTAGAGGAATGCATAGATTCTTGTAAGGCTGATCCGGGTACCGTTGTTTTCCCGGATTGTCTGGATCCCAGAGTGCTGGAAGCGGCGACTCGCTTGAAAACCGAAAAGGTGGCGATACCGTTGCTGGTCCATTCCCCTTTTGCTGTCCGATCAAAAATACTGGAGTCCAGACAACGGCTTTCCGGATTTACAGTGATTGATCACACGAGTAAAGACCTTTTGGAAAAGAATATTGACGCTTTTACCAAAATCCAGAAAGAAAAAGGGAAACCTGTCACAGAGGAACAAGCGGAACAGGCCATGAAGTGCAGTCTGGGTGCCTCGGCCATGATGGTCCGGAACAAGGATGTGGAGGTCGGCATTGCCGGAAATCTGTCATCCACGGCAGATGTACTTCGGGCCGGCATCAGCATCATTCCAAGGAAACAGAAAACGGTTTCCAGTTTTTTCCTTATGATCGCCCCTGATGGGAAAAACCAATATATACTTGCTGATTGTGCTGTGGTGCCCGAGCCTTCATCAGATATTCTGGCAGATATTGCCATTGCATCGGCGGAAAAAGCAAAAAACCTGCTCAAGGAAGAACCCAGAGTGGCCATGCTTTCCTTTTCCACAAAGGGAAGTTCCCAGCACCCCAGAGCCGGGATAATCCGTGAAGCCGTAGCGTTGATTAAACAACAGGCCCCGGACATGCTGGTGGATGGAGAGCTGCAGCTGGACGCGGCCATCGTACCCCAAGTGGCCTCGTTAAAAGCCCCGGCCAGCCCTATCAATGGAAATGCCAATGTATTGGTTTTTCCATCTCTTGAAGCAGGCAATATCGGATATAAAATGCTCCAGCGAATGGCCGGATATACGGCCCTGGGTCCTTTCCTTCAGGGGTTTGAAGGCGGATGGCATGATTTGTCCAGGGGATGCAGTACAACGGATCTTTTCAATGTGGCTGTACTGGGACTTTGCATGCAGCGGGGAGATGTTGTTCGTCCGGCCGGAGAAATGCGGTATTAACTTTATAAACAGGAACAGGCAGTCGTGTATGAATGAGCAGACACAAATCAATCATGACCTGATTTCCCTGATACGGGAGGCAGGGGTTGTGGGCGAAGGCGGTGCCGGATTCCCGGCCCATGTGAAATATGACACCCAGGCAGATACCATCATCGCCAACGGGTGTGAGTGTGAGCCCCTGCTTTATTCAGACCAGCATATCATGGAAACCTTTCCGGAAAAGATTGTCATGGCCATGATGGCGGTGATGCGTAAAACAGGCGCATCCCGCGGGGTGATCGGGATCAAGGAAAAATATACCAGTATCTGTCAAAAATTTGAAGCGGCTGTTTCTGCCAGCGGTATTGAAATAGCCAGACTGGAAAACTTTTATCCGGCCGGGGACGAACAGATCCTGATTCACGAGATTACCGGAAAAACGGTTCCTCCTTTGGGGCTTCCCAAAGATCTGGGCATTGTGGTGGCGAATGTGGGGTCGCTGTATTCTGTTGCCAATGCCATGGACAAGATTCCCATGACCCGGAAAGTGGTGACGGTAACCGGAGAAGTGAACAGGCCTTCAGTGATAGAGGTTCCTGTGGGAACAGATATTACGGCATGCATAACCCAGTGTGGCGGATTTGCCGTTTCCGATCCTGTGGTCGTGGTGGGGGGACCCATGATGGGACGGTTCCTGGAGGCTCCCGAAGATATTGAAAAAGAGGTTGTTACCAAGACCTGCGGTGGAATTATTGTGCTTCCCCGGGGGCATTATCTCCATCAGGCAGCCGCCCTTTCGCCGGCAGTGATGCAGAAACGCGCCGCTACAGCCTGCATTCAGTGCCGCATCTGTTCGGAAATGTGCCCGAGATTTCTGGTGGGTCAGGGGTTTGAAACACACAAGGTGATGCGGGCCTTTGCCGGTGCGCAGGGGTTTGAAATTGATGCAGCCCAGGCCATGATGTGCTGTGAATGCGGGGTGTGTGAATTGTTTGCCTGCCCCATGGGTATTTCCCCCCGGCGGGTGAATGCGTTTTTGAAAAATAAATTCCGGCAGGAAAATGTCCAGTACCAGGGTCCCAAAGATATCCATCCGGGTCAGACCAGTTTCCGGGAATATAGAAAGGTCCCAACACCCCGGCTGGCTGCAAAAATCGGGATTTCCAAATACATGGATGTTCATCCGGAATTTGCCGGTGAATACCGACCCGGTCAAGTCACAATTCCTTTGTCACAGCATATCGGTGCACCATCCATCCCATGTGTGAAAACTGGCGAAAGGGTGACGGAAGGACAATGCATTGCCGACATTCCAGACCGGGCCTTGGGAGCGAAAATTCACGCTTCCATCAGCGGAGAAGTCATTGCCGTTGATGATGCAATTATCATAAAAGGGACATAGAAATATGCAAGTCGACCTGAAAGCATTGGGGATGATCG
Organism: Desulfotignum sp.; assembly: GCA_036351635.1. Lineage (GTDB taxonomy): Bacteria > Desulfobacterota > Desulfobacteria > Desulfobacterales > Desulfobacteraceae > Desulfotignum. Next base: position 17,563 of record JAZBPL010000087.1, on the reverse strand, counting down.
AGTTTAACAGTATTGCAGCCGGCATTCATGCCGCAGACTGCATGGCAAAGGCAGCCAGGATCGAGCCGATGTTTTTGAAAACCATCTGTCCGGGTAAATTCCTGGCCGCTGTTCACGGGGAAATAGCCTCTGTCCAGTCTTCCATCGAAGCAGGTAAATCTTGTGCTGCTGAGAGCGTGGTGGACCATTTCGTGATTCCAAATATCAATCCGCCGGTGGTCAAGGCCATGACAGGAACCAGTACTGGAATTCATGGACCGGCCGTGGGCGTGATCGAGACGTTTTCCGTCCCATCCGCTGTTCTGGCGGCAGATTATGCCAGCAAAGCTGCAGATGTATTCATTTCTGATGTCAGAATTGCCATGGGACTTGGGGGAAAGGGTTTTTGCCTGTTGTCCGGTGATGTTGCAGCGGTTGAAGCAGCTGTCGCTGCAGGTTCAGCCAGTGCCAAGGAGAGCGGACTTCTGGTTTGGAGTGTTGTCATTCCGGCCATGGACGCACAGGTCAAGCAGTTTGTATTGTAATGGGAAGTTATGAGATTTGATCAATTAGAATGCAAACGGCAAATCTCAGGAATTTTAATAAAGGGTATACCTCCAGAAAAGGCAGGGAATTATGAGTCAAAATGAATCTATGGGATTTGTTGAAACTATCGGACTGGCGGCAGCTATTCAGGCAGCGGATATTATGATGAAATCGGCCAATGTAACGGTTAAAACGGTGGCCAATGCAGATGCGGGTTTGATTACTGTTATTTGCAGAGGGGATCTTGCCTCCTGCAATGCAGCTGTAGATGCGGCAAAGGCTGCCTTACCCACACCATCTTTCTTTAATTCAAATCGAATTCCAAGACCCAGCAGTGATGTCGGTGTGCTGGTCAGAGATCATATCGGCAATATGATTATATCAGGAAAACCGGCAAAAAAAATTAAATCTTCTAAAAAATAAAACCGCCCTTTGGGCATTGATAACCAAATACAATAAAAGGAGAGTAGAACATGGACGCTTTAGGAATGATTGAAACAAAAGGTATGACAGCACTGATTGAAGCAAGTGACGTAATGGCTAAAGCCGCAAGGGTTCAGCTGGTCGGCTACGAAAGAATCGGTGCAGGCATTCTGTGTGTCATGGTGCGCGGTGATGTCGCGGCCTGCAAAGCTGCCACAGATGCAGGTGCAGCAGCAGCAGCCAAGGTTGGTGAAGTCGTTGCGGTTCACGTAATTCCCCGCCCCCATGACGACCTTGAAACCCTGTTTCCCATTAAGCTGAAATAGTTTATACATTTTTCAGACCCGTAGCCGGGAAAAAATGGTACAATAAGACCTGCTTGCTCATATTTTCCTTATCTTTTGGTATAAATATGACATGGCAGGTCCGGCAAAGGAGAACAAGTATGGAACTCGGTAAAATTATGGGGCAGGTGGTTTCAACGGCACGCCATAAAAAATTGCCTCATATGACTTTTTTGTTGGTTGATATTGTTGATGTAGAAGAAAATATTATTGCCCGCCATCAAGTGGCAGTGGACAAAGTCGGTGCAGGCTTAGGAGAACTGGTTCTGCTCACCCGGGGAAGTTCCGCCAGATTGGTCCATGATACCGAAGTTCCAGTTGACTTGAGTATTGTGGGGATTGTCGACCAGATCACATCAGGTCGGAAATCTTTGTACACAAAATAACTGCCAGGTGGGGATATGGACGTATTATCCTAAAATTGCCAAAATTAGTTTGGAGGCCGTATGGCTGATATTTTAGAAAAAGATATAGAAGCAATTGTAAAAGAAGTGTTGAATAAAATGGCGGTTACCACATCTCCGAAAAATGGGGTATCAGGATCAGAAACGCTCCTGGACAGTGACGGGGACTGGGGCGTATTTTCAAGCCTGGAAGAGGCAGTGGCAGCTGCCTTTGCCGCCCAGAAGCGGATTCCCACCATTGCCATCCGGGAACAGGTCATCCGGATGGTCCGTCGGACAGCCCGGTCAAATGCCCGAAGGCTCGCTGAAATGGCTGTTGATGAAACCGGCATGGGACGGGTGGAAGACAAGGTGAAAAAAAATCTTCTGGTGGCCAACCGAACCCCGGGTCCCGAGATTTTAAGCCCTTCCGCTGCGACGGGTGATGCCGGGTTTACCCTGTTTGAAAATGCGCCCTGGGGCGTCATTGCATCGGTTACCCCGTCCACCAACCCGGCTGCCACAATTTTCAACAACACCATCAGCATGGTTGCCGGCGGGAATGCCGTTGTCTTTGCTGTTCATCCCCGTGCCAAAAGGACCACCCAGGAAACTGTCAAAGTGATTAACCGGGCTGTTTTCGAAGAACTGGGCATTAACAACATTATCACATGTGTTAAAGAACCCTCCATTGAGACGGCCCAGGAACTGTTTACCTGCCCAGGGATAAATCTCCTGGTGGTTACTGGTGGAGAAAATGTGGTCCATGCCGCCAAAAAAATAACGGACAAGCGCCTGATTGCAGCCGGTGCCGGCAATCCTCCCGTGGTGGTGGATGATACTGCCGATATTGCCCGGGCCGCCCAGAGTATTTATGATGGGGCCTCTTTTGACAACAACATTGTCTGTTGCGATGAAAAAGAGATCATCGCCATGGAATCTATTGCGGACAAATTAAAATTCGAGTTGAAAAATTGCGGCGCCATGGAGATTTCCATAAATCAGGCTGATGCCATTGCCCGAAAAGTGCTTATCGACTATCCCGGTCCCAACCCCCGGCCAAATCCCGAATGGGTGGGAAAAGATGCTGCTTTACTGGCTTCTCTCGCAGGAATAAGCGTGCCGGAAACCTGTCGACTGCTCATTGTTGATGTGGGAACCGATACGGGGTATACATTTGCTAAAATGGAGCAGATGATGCCTTTGATTCCCATTTTACGGGCCAGGGATTTTAACCAGGCGCTTGAATGGGCGCTTCTCCTGGAAAACGGCTGTTGTCATTCTGCCGGCCTGCATTCCAAAAATATTGACAATATGGATACTATGGCCAAAGCGATGAACACGAGCCTGTTTGTCAAAAATGGGCCGCTCATTGCCGGGCTCGGTGCCGGCGGTGAAGGCTGGACCTCCATGACCATTTCCACACCAACCGGTGAAGGGGTTTCCAATGCCAGGACCTTTGTCCGTCTGAGGCGCTGTACACTGGTTGGCAGTTTCAGGATAGCCTGATGATACATATTTCCTGGGAAAAAGCTGAAAAGCGGTTGCAACGTGCAGTTGCCGTTCTCAATGATGGTACTCCGTCCTCTATTCCAGGACCGCTGCATGTGGGAATTGATTTGGGGACCAGCGATGTTGTGCTCCTCGTTGTTGACGGCAAAGGAAATCCTGTGGCCGCTTTTCTGGAATGGGCTGAGGTGGTCCGTGACGGGGTGGTGGTTGATTTTCTGGGAGCCAGTCAGATTGTTGAAAAGCTGAAACAAAAAGCAGAAAAAAAGCTGGGGTTATCCATTACCAGTGCAAGCACCTCTTTCCCGCCAGGGACGGATGCCCGGTTATCCACCAACATCCTTGAAAATATCGGACTTGAGGTACTTAAAGTTGCAGACGAGCCCAGTTGCATAGCCCGCCTGCTGGATCTTGACAAAACAGCTGTGGTGGATGTCGGCGGGGGAACCACTGGAACGGCCGTTGTGCAAGAGAAAGAGGTGGTTTTTTCAGATGATGAACCCACCGGCGGAACACATATCAGTCTGGTAATTGCCGGCCACTTCAATATTTCTTTTGATGAAGCTGAAAGATACAAACGCAAAAGTGAAAAATACGGCATATTGCATCTGGCCAAGCCCACATTTCAGCGTATCTGCGATATTGTTAAAAAACATATCGAGAATCATCAGGTGGATACGCTGCTTTTTGCAGGCGGGACCTGCAGTTTGCCGGGTTTAAAACCCATACTTGAAAAGGAGATGGGAAAACCTGTTCTCATTCCCAATCACCCTTTGCTTCTTACCCCTCTGGCCATTGCTTCTTTAAACCTTGAATGACCCTGTATTTTTTTCCCCTTTGAAAGGATAGCGTTTCCAAAAGCGTGATGCTAAAGCAGATGGGCGGCCAGCTAGTTTGTACTGCTGTTGATTTTGCCTTTACAGACCCGAAAATAGCTGATATCAGGGCAGACAGGAAAAAATGGTAGTACAGCAGACGTGTATGCCTGTTTTCTATCATGAATATTCAAATACAGTGTATCAGCATGAAGTATGGGAAAATGAAATTTTCTGCAGTGTGTATCTGTCTGTTTATCTGCCTTCTGGTGTCGGGTTTGTCTTCTTCTGCAGCAGCCCGTGATGTTATCGTGTCATCGGTGACCGGCAGTGCTGAAGAAGAGGGGCCTAATTCAGACATCCTGCATGCCATTGCAGATCGGCTGAATGTCAGACTGGTTCTGCTACAGGCGCCGTTCAAGCGGCGCCTGATCATGATGGCGGATGGTGAAATCGATTTTATGGTGGGGCTGCTCAAATCCCCGGAGCGGGAAGCGTATGTCCATTTTGTGGAACCAGCCTATAAAAACAGATCTGACGCGGTTTTTTTTGTTCCTGAAAACAGATCTGACCGCATCACCCGGTATAAAGACCTGTATGATCTGACCATCGGAACCACAATTGGTGCCAGGTATTTTCCCCGGTTTGATGCGGATGAAAAAATTCGAAAAGATCCTGTGCCCAGAGGCGAACTGAGTCTGAACAAGCTGCTGCTCGGCCGGATTGATGCCGTCATTTTTCCGGAAGGGGCCGGCATTGATCTTGGGTATAAAATGGGGATATCAGACCGGATTGCAATCGCGGGTTTCCGTTTCAGCCGCAGAAAAGATGTCCATATCGGCATTTCCAAAAATTCCACCATCCTCAAAGAGATCCCGCATTTTGAAAGCCTTGTCCGGCAGATGATTGTCTCCGGCGAGATCCGGCAGATCTACGGTGCCTACTACCGCCTCAGGGGGTTGCCGGTTCCTGCCATGTGATTGCTATACAGCAACTGTTTTCCATAATCAAAACATGCTTTTTTACTCGAAAATCTGAAATTTTACACGAAAAGAGATACACCCCAAAAATTCACACCAGAGAACCATTGATATTTTCTATTGAAATACAAAATCGTAAAGAAATATTCAATTTGATTGCTGGCCTGAATTCAGGGATAATATAGGTTGGACCAAGTTCTATACGGCCTGTTTAAATTGCTGCCATGGCCGGTCGAACAAAGGAGAGAATATGAGCAAAAAGCCAGACAATATGCTGCAAAATTTCCGGTTGACCCAGTGTGTAAAAGGGGCGGGGTGAGCTGCCAAACTGCCGCCAGGGGACCTGGCAGCTGTTTTGGAGGGATTGTCCATCCCCACAGATAAAAATGTGCTGGTGGGGATGGGGACGGCAGATGATGCCGGGGTCTACCAGGTGAGCCCGGACCTTGCCCTGATTCAGACCGTGGATTTTTTTACCCCCATTGTGGATGATCCCTATGATTTCGGGCGTATCGCGGCCGCCAATGCCCTGTCCGACGTATATGCCATGGGCGGTGTTCCCAAAACCGCCATGAACCTGGTGGCGTTTCCCCTGGGTAAAATGGACATAAAAGTGCTGCGGGATATCCTGGCGGGCGGTCTGCACATCCTGGAAAAATCCGGCACCGTGCTTCTGGGAGGCCATTCCATCGAAGATGATGAACTCAAGTACGGGCTGTCTGTTACCGGGTTTGTTCACCCGGATAAGATTCTGGCCAACCAGGGGCTGCTGCCCGGTGATGATCTGATACTCACCAAGCCCCTGGGTACCGGCGTCATGAATACAGCGGTAAAGGCGGGCCTCGCATCTTCAGAGCAGATCCGTGCCATCACAGAGCTCATGGCAGCCCTTAACCGGGAAGCTGCCGCAGTGATGAACGGGTTTCCCATCACCGCCTGCACAGACGTCACCGGATTCGGTCTTTTGGGGCACCTGGCTGAAATGATTGCCGGCACACAGGTCGGGGTCACTGTTTTCAGTGACAAAGTGCCCCTGATTTCCGGTGCCCTGGAATTTGCCGGCATGGGAATGGTGCCGGGCGGTGCCTTTAGGAACCGGAAATTTCGGGAAAATATGGTATCACCGGCCAGCCGGGTCAGTCCGGTGCTCCGGGATATTTTGTTCGATCCCCAGACATCCGGGGGGCTGCTCATGGGATGCCCCCAGGACGATTCACCTACGCTTCTGGATGCCCTGCACAGGGAGGGGGTTGCCGATGCCACCGTCATCGGCCGGGTAACAGATACCGGACCGGGGATGATGACCATTGCATAGCCTGCAGCATTACAAACAGGTTGAAAATTACAGGAAAACCACCATAATTTAAGGAAACAAATCATGACAACAGATATCAATGCCCGCGGCCTTGCCTGCCCCCAGCCGGTTCTCACAGCAAAGCAGGCAGTGGACCAGGACCATCCCGCACGGCTGACGGTGCGGGTGGACAATGAGGCCGCCGTGGAAAATGTTTCCCGGTTTCTGGGAACCCGGGGGTATGAAACCACAGCTGCAGGGCAGGGCGGTGATTTTACCGTCACCGCAGTATTGGCCCATGCTTCGGACAGGACGAAAGAAGAAAATTTGAAAACAGGGCCGGTACCCGCTGTTTCAGGTGCTGATACACAGGATGTTCACCAGAAAATACTGGTTTTCATCGCCACAGACCGTATGGGATTCGGCGACGATGAACTGGGAAAAAAACTGATGATCAGTTTTATCAAAACCCTGGGAGAAATGGGTGATGATCTGTGGCGCCTGGTATTTGTCAACAACGGGGTGAAACTGACCATCACCGGTTCCCCTGTACTGGAAATTCTCCAGGAATATGAACAGCAGGGCATTTCCATTCTGGTGTGCGGCACCTGCCTGTCCCATTTTGATCTGCTGGCGGAAAAACAGGTGGGGGATACCACCAATATGCTGGATATCGTCACATCCCTGCAGCTGGCGCAGAAGGTGATGCAGCCCTGACCCGGCGGGCATGTGTTTCCCATTTTTTTCTTTTCTCCCTTTCCCGAACTGTGATAGAATATACTATTCTGAAGGCATCTGCCTGATCACGCTTATAAGGGGGGTTGCATCATGAAAAATATTTCTTCTGAAAAACTGGTTACAGATCTGTTTGCAGCAGCTGATGTGGATATCAACGGGTCCCGGCCATGGGATATTCAGGTTAAAGAAAATCTTTTTTATAAACGGCTGGTGGCAGGCGGTTCCAAGGCCCTGGGTGAAAGTTATATGGACGGGTGGTGGGAATGCAGGCAGCTGGACCATTTTTTTGATAAAATTCTCCAGGTCCGTCTGGACCAGAAAGCCAAAAAATCTTTTACCGCTTTGTGGTGCCGGACCAAGGCATTTTTATCCACATCACCCGGAAAATTCCGGGCCTTTGAAATCGGCCGGCGCCATTACGATATCGGCAATGAACTGTTTACTCTCATGCTGGACAAATGGATGAACTATTCCTGCGCCTATTGGAAACAAGCCGATAGCCTGGATGAGGCCCAGGAATTCAAGATGGATCTGATCGGCCGAAAACTGCAGCTGCAGCCCGGCATGCGCGTCCTGGACATCGGATGCGGATGGGGCGGGCTTGCAGCGTATATGGCAAAAAAATACCAGGTCCGTGTTGTGGGCATCACGGTTTCGAAAGAACAGGTGGCGCTTGCAAAAGAGCGGTGCCAGGGACTGCCTGTGGACATCCGGCTCATGGATTACCGGGATATGAATGAGTCCTTTGACCGGATTGTGTCTGTGGGCATGTTTGAACATGTGGGGGCCGGCCGGTACAGAACCTTCATGCAGGTGGTAAAACGCTGCCTGACAGACCAGGGCCTTTTCCTTTTGCACACCATTGCCGGCAACCGGTCAGTGCGGTGGACCGACCCATGGATTTCCACCTATATTTTCCCCAACTCCATGCTGCCTTCCAGCCGCCAGATTTCCACGGCAGCAGAAAACCTGCTGGTTCTGGAAGACTGGCACAGCTTTGGACCGGATTATGACCCGACACTGCTGGCCTGGTACAGCAATTTTGTGGAAAACTGGCAGCATCTTGAACCTGCCTATGACAGGCGGTTCTACCGCATGTGGACCTATTACCTGCTGGCCTGTGCCGGTGCATTCCGGGCCCGCAGGAACCAGCTGTGGCAGATTGTGTTTTCCAATAACGGGGTCAGGCCGGCCTACGAAAGTGTGCGCTGATAAGACCGAATCAGGCCACACCGGATGCATCCGGCATGGCCTGAAAATGGCATGCATGACCTAATACCGGAATTTTCCCTGGAACCAGGCAGGCAGATCAACAATTTTCATGCGGGTCTGGTCCATGGTGTCCCTGTCCCTGATGGTGACGGATGCATCTTCCAGGGAATCAAAATCAAAGGTCACACAGTAAGGTGTGCCGGCTTCGTCATGGCGGCGGTAGCGTTTGCCGATACTGCCCACCATGTCAAAGTCGATGTTCAGTCCCAGCTCCTTCACCAGCAGGGTAAAGACCTTTTTGGCCTCATCCCCCAGTTTTTTCTGCAGAGGAAGAACCGCCACCTTGATGGGGGCCAGCTGGTTGTGCAGATGCAGCACCACCCGGGTGTCGCCGTCCGCCAGCTGTTCTTCTTCATAGGCATCGCATAAAAACACCAGGGCGGACCGCTGCACCCCTAAGGAGGGCTCAATCACGTAAGGGATGTATTTTTCCTTGGTGGTTTCGTCAAAATACTGCAGATCCTTGGCAGAGTGTGCCATGTGCTGTTTTAAATCATAATCTGTCCTGGATGCGATGCCGCACAGTTCGCCCCAGCCAAAGGGGTATTGGTATTCAATATCAGAGGTGGCATTGGAGTAGTGGGACAATTCAGATGCATCGTGATCCCGCAGCCGCAGGTTGTCCGGATTGACGTTCAGGCCCTTGTACCAGTCCATGGTAAAGGTTTTCCAGTAATCATGGTGTTCCAGTTCTGTGCCGGGTTTGCAGAAATATTCGATTTCCATCTGTTCAAATTCCCTGGTTCTGAACACAAAGTTGCCGGGGGTGATCTCATTTCTGAAGGCCTTGCCGATCTGGGCAATGCCAAAGGGCACTTTCTTGCGGGAGGTGGTCTGGACATTTTTAAAGTTCACAAAAATGCCCTGGGCAGTTTCCGGCCGCAGGTAAATGTCTTTGCCTTCGCCTTCCACAACCCCCTGCTTGGTTTTGAACATCAGGTTGAAGGCTTTGGGCAGGGTCCAGTCCAGGGCCCCGCAATGGGGACAGGTGATGTTCTGGGCATTGATGAAATCCAGCATGTCCTGGGGCGGGGTTTTTTCTCCGGCCCAGTTGGCAGGGGTGAGATCAGACTGATTGTCAAACTGCCACCCTTCCACCAGTTTGTCGGCCCGGTCCCGGGATTTGCATTTTTTGCAGTCCATGAGGGGGTCTGCAAAACTGCCCACATGGCCGGAAGCCACCCAGGTATCGGGATTCATGAGAATGGCGGCATCCAGTCCCACCATATCTGTTCTTTCAATGACAAACTTTTTCCACCAGGCCTGTTTCAGGTTGTTGAGCAGTTCCACGCCCAGGGGACCGAAATCCCAGGAGTTGGCAAGGCCGCCGTAGATTTCCGAGCCCGGATATACAAATCCCCTGCGCTTGGAAAGCGAGACCACCTTGTCCATTAATGTTTCTTCTTTTTTGTTTTTTCCCATGCGTTATCTCCAGATTCTGGTTTGCACTGCCCGGGATCGTTTCCGGCTGTACATAGTTAATATGTTTTTCAGGTAAGTTGATTTATGTAATACACTTTCATGAGAATGAAAAGGGGTAAGGTGATTTTTGCGCAATTAATGTTGTTGATTTTAAGGATCCGACCTGGTAAAGTGCCGTCTTTGTTGCGGGTGGTGCGTATTTTGCCACACTTTTCATGAAATGCGGCGGTCACAGCACCCGCCTTAACAAAACTGGAGGCTTTCTTGAACGAACTGCTCTGGCTGGCCATGCTGGCCCTCAATTTTGTATGCATCCTTTTCAGTTACAGGTTTTTCGGGCGTATGGGGCTGTATGCCTGGGTGCCCCTGGCTGCCATTGTGGCCAACATTCAGGTGATCAAGCTGGTGGAACTGTTCGGTATCACCGCCACTTTGGGCAATATTGTCTATGCATCCTCTTTTCTGGTGACCGACATTCTTTCTGAAATGTATGGCAGAAAACAGGCACAAAAAGCGGTGTTCATCGGTTTTTTTTCCCTTGTTTCCATGACCCTGCTCATGAACCTGGCCCTGTTGTTCATCCCGGCACCGGATGATTTTGTCCAGGACAGCCTGTCGGTTATTTTCGGGTTCATGCCCAGAATTGCCGGGGCCAGTCTGCTGGCATACCTTGTTTCACAGAGCCATGATGTCTGGGCATATGATTTCTGGCGCAGAAGGTTTCCCGGCACGCGCCTGATCTGGCTGCGCAACAACGCCTCCACCATGGTCAGCCAGTTTATCGATTCAACGGTTTTTACCCTTCTGGCCTTCTGGGGGGTTTTCCCTTCAGGTATCCTGATACAGATTTTCTGGACCACCTATCTTATAAAATGGGTTGTGGGCGCAGCAGATACCCCCTTTATCTATCTGGCCCGCCACTGGTTTGACAAAGGAAGTATCCCCAAAATGTAATCCTGATGCCGGGGTTTATGTGTGTTTTTCCTGCTGTGCAGCCTGTTCAATGTCGATAATTTTTTGTTTCAGGTATGGTTTGGACTGGTAACTGGTGATCTGCATGATTTTCCGTGTCAGTTTGCCCAGCCGGTTGATGTTGGTCTTAATGGTTTCCACGGTTTTATAATGCGGGTCATCATTTTCCATATCCATCATCAGTATCTCAGAATGGCCTGAAACAATCTGCAATGGCTGGTTCAGCTCGTGACAGATGGCACCGGCCATTTCCAGCACCCCCTGAAGTCTTTCGCGTTCCCGCATCTCATTCTGCAGAACAATCATACGTCGTCCCACATTGATTCTGGCCTGCAGCTCAGCCATGTTATAGGGTTTGACAACATAATCATCCGCCCCGGCTTCAAGTCCCTGGACAAGGTCTTCACTGTTGTTCCGGGAGGTGAGCAGGATCAGGTACAGAGGGTCTTTGTCATTGTGCTGCCGAAGTTTTCTGCACAGGTCAGGGCCGTTTATTCCCGGCATTTCCCAGTCCAGCAGTGCCAGCTGGGGGGCATCTTTCTGTTGAAATGCGGCAAAAGCTGCATCGCCATCTTCGGTGCTGATAACTGTGTATTCCCATTTGGTCAGAACCGCCTCAAGCATTGCACGGGATACAGCATCATCTTCAGCAATCAAAATTTTCATGAAAGACTCCTTTACTGCAATGTTTCAGGCACACATTTTTCCAGGCCAAAACAAGGTTTCACAGCTCTGCCTCCATGGCTGTTTTAACCTGGATGAACCGGTGTTCCAGCTGGGCCATCAGGATGGTTGCCTGCCTGGTATTCCCGTCTGTGCATGCCTTCTCCATGGCCTGGGCCGTTTTATGCATGTGTTTGGCAGACATGTTTGCTGCAGCCCCTTTGATCTTGTGGGCCTGGGCACCTGCCTGATCTGCCCGGCCCTTTTCCACAAAAGCTCTGGCTGCTGCCAGTTGTTCCGGCATGTCCGATAAAAACCGGGCTATGATTGTTTTTGCCAGGTCCTGGTCATCCATCACCCGGTTGAAAAATTCGGTGCGGTCAAAAATACAGACACCCGCACCTGGATCATAACTGCCATGGGCCGACACCTGATGGTGAGTGGTTTCTTCCTGGCCGGGCGGCCCTGTTTTTTCCCCGGGCAGCCATTTTTTCAATTCATCCGCCAGTGACACAGGATTGACAGGCTTGGTAATATAGCCGTTCATGCCTGCAGCAAGGCAGGCTTCTTTGTCTCCGGCCATGGCAAGGGCGGTCATGGCAATGATGGGTACATCGTGGCTGCACACAGATGACTGGGGGCTGCGGATACGGCGGGTGGCTTCCAGGCCGTCCATTTCAGGCATCTGCACATCCATGAGGACCAGGTCATAGCAGAAGGATTCCAAAGCCTGTAACGCCTCAAGTCCATTGGCCACGGCATGGGCCTGAAGCCCCAGCTTTTCTAAAATACCCAGCGCCACCTGCTGGTTGATGATGTTGTCTTCAGCAAGCAGAATATGCACATTGCTGTCAACAGTTAGTTTCAGGGCTTCCCGGGCGGTGTGCCGGGTGGCAATGGGCTGAATGGCACTGCATTTTTCCTGTGCCAGGGCAAGGGACAATACCCCCTGCAACTCCTGGTGCTGGGCCGGTTTGGTCAGGTACCCGCTGAATCCCATTTTGGTAAACTGCCTGGCGTCACCCCGGGTTCCCAGGGAATTGAGCATGACCATGCGGATCTCTTTCAGGCGCGGATCTGCCTGAATGGCCCGGCCCAGGTCTTTGCCGTCCATGCCCGGCATCTGCATGTCGATGACAGCCACCTGAAAAGGATTCCCTGTTTCCACGGCCCGGTGTAAAGCTTCCAGCGCATCCGGCCCGTCTGCAGCAGTTTCAGGCTGCATGCCCCAGGCGGTCATATGTCTGAGCAGGATTTCCCGGTTGGTTGCATTGTCATCCACCACCAATGCCCGTATCCCATGCAGATCTGCAGGCACAGTACTCTGGGTCTGGGTGGCACGGGGCTGCCTGCCCAGATCTGCGGTGAACCAGAATGTCGACCCCTTGCCTGGTGTGCTCTCAACACCGATGGTCCCCCCCATCATTTCCACCAGCTGCCTGGAGATGGCAAGGCCCAGGCCGGTTCCTCCGTGTTGGCGGGTGGTGGAAGCATCCACCTGGGAAAATTTGTGAAACAGCAGTCCCATCTTGTCTTCAGGAATGCCGATGCCGGTGTCCTGGACCGAAAAGCGCAGCATCACCCTGTTACGGGATTCAGAAATCAGGGCAACCCGTACCGCCACTTCGCCGCTGTGGGTGAATTTGATGGCATTGCCGGTCAGGTTGGTGAGAATCTGACGCAGCCGGCCCGGATCTCCCTGGAGCAGGGCCGGCACATCAGGATCAGGGCTGCAGATTATTTCCAGTCCTTTTTGTTCGGCCCGCAATGCCAGGGAGGCGGCAAAATCGTCCAGCAGACTCACCAGGTCAAAATCCAGAACTTCCAGGTCCAGCTTGCCTGCCTCGATTTTTGAAAAATCCAGAATGTCGTTTATAAGATTCAAAAGCGCTTCCCCGCTGGTGCGGACAATCTGTGCATACCGATTTTGTTCCTGGTCAAGCTCTGTTTCCAGAAGCAGCCCGGTCATGCCGATGATGCCGTTCATGGGGGTGCGGATTTCATGGCTCATGTTGGCCAGAAATTCGCTCTTGGCAATATTGGCCATTTCCGCCTGCACAGCCATGGCGTTGGCCCTGGCAGTCTGCTCTTCCAGGTCGGTTTCCGCCTGTTTGCGCTCGGTGATGTCACTGTGGGAGCCGGCCATCCGGAACGGGCGGCCGCCGGCATCACGAATGGCTTCTCCCTTGGCAAGTATCCATACCAAACTGCCGTTCTTATGCTTCATCCGGAATTCAATGGCATATTTTTCAATTTCGCCGTTTAAATACTGCTGTACATAATTGTCCACCCGGTTCCGGTCTTTTTCATAGAGCAGATCAATAAAGGTTTCAAACCTGTTTTCAAGTTCATGGTCCTGGTACCCCAGCATCTCTTTCCAGTGTTTTGACAAAAACAGCGCATTGGTACGCAGGTCCCAGTCCCAGATGCCGTCATTGGTGCCGGTAATGGCCAGTTCAAACCGCTCCTTGGTTTCCTGGAGTGTTTCCTGGGCCTGTTTCTGAAGCAGAAGAGAAGCCTGCAGTCTGGCGTGCTGGGCAGATGCCTGTCCGTCAATGCGGCGCAGCAGCATAAAAAACAGCGTTGAAAGAGCGGCAAAAATCAGGATGCCTGCCCCGGTTCCAGCTATTACGAGCTGTTTGTATTCCGTTTTACGTCCTGAAACATCTGCCATGATCAGCATATCTCCTACTTCAGCCTGGGAAACATCAAAAAGAGGGCTGGCCATAACATGCCATGAGCGGTCACTGAACCGGGTTTCTGCAAAGGTTGTTCCGTGGTTATGGTTTTTTTCTCCCACAAATGCTGCAGCGTTGTCCGGAAATGGAGTCAGGGTGGAATAGATCAGTACGTCATCATCAAAGCGGTCCCAGTCTGCACTGCGGCCAAGCATCTTCATGCCGGCTTCCCAGCTGCTGCGGTTCAGGGCGGATTTTCGGATGGCCACTGCCAGTTCAGCACCGGTCTGCCGGTGAATGCTGTCAAGGATATCCTCAATCTCTTTGCCCAGTTCCACATACCCTGCAAGCGCACCATCGTCAAAAACCGGCTGCACCACCCGCAGGGTAAAGGTGCCCAGAGGTCCCAGTTCGATACCAAAAGCGGTTTTGCCGGTTTTTTCCGCCTGCACCGCAGTATACCGCTGTATGTGGTCAGCATGTTTTTGGGGTTTGTGGACCCGGAGCAGACAGATACGGTTGGGGTCCAGAAAATAGAAATGGGTAATGGCGTAGCGGGTTTTCAGTCCGGAAAAAACCGGGGTATACCTGTCCAGCAGTTTTTCGCGGTCCCCTGCAGCAAGGAAATCGGCAAGATCAGTTTCATGTATAATGATATCCTGCATGGCAGCCATGGCCCGGGACTGCTCATCCAGCATCCGGGAAAACTCTCTGTCCGCCTGGGTAAGCGTCCGCTGAGCAATTCTGTCCATCCGGGTGTTCTGCTGGTGTGTCATCAATGCGGTGAAAGCGGCTGCAATCAATACAAAGACACAGACCAGCGGAATCATCAACCGTTTCAGGACCGGCGTGAATGATATGTCAGCGCCATCCCTGGAAAAATTGTCATCCATCCCATTTTTCACGGACTCAGGGCCTTATACTGTGGTAAAATGTCTTGATTGTACTGGAGTATAGGGGTTGCAGCCCATAAAATCAAGGATAACCTCGTCACCGCATGCCCTGGCAGAGGGAAGTGACAGTATCAGATACGGATCTGCCCGCTGCCCCAGGCCACAAATTTGGTGGTGGTCAGTTCCCGGATACCCATGGGGCCGTATGCATGGAGTTTGGAGGTGGAGATGCCTATTTCAGCCCCGAGACCCAGTTCCCCCCCGTCATTGAACCGGGTGGACGCATTGACGATGACCAGAGATGCATCCACTTCCCTGACAAAGCGCCGGGCCCTGGCATAATCGCATGTCATGATGGCTTCTGTATGGTTGGAGCCGAACCGGGCAATGTGGGCCATGGCCGCTTCCATGTCCGGAACCACCCGGACAGCCAGAATCAGGTCCAGGTATTCAGCTTCCCAGTCTGCTTCAGTGGCCGGCTGGATATTGTCCAGAATCCGGCAGCAGGTGTCACAGCCTCTGAGGATAACCCCGGCCGCTGTCATGGCTGCAAAGAGTTGCGGCAGAAAAACAGGGGCGATCGTTTCATGCACCAGCAGTGTTTCCATGGCATTGCATACACCGGGCCGCTGGGCCTTGGCATTGACACAGATGGAGACAGCCGTCTTTACATCAGCAGTATCATCCACATACCCGTGGCAGACCCCCTTGTAATGCTTGAGCACCGGAATGGCGGAATTGGCTGTCACGTGCCGGATCAGGCTTTCCCCTCCCCTGGGGATGATCAGGTCCAGGAATGGTTCCTGCCGCAACAGCACATCCACGGCTTCCCTGTCCCGGATCGGGATAACCTGGACAGCGGCCCCGGGCAGGCCGGCGGCTGCCAGCCCATGGTCTATGACCTGGGCCAGGGCCAGATTGGAGTGCAGGGCTTCGGAACCGCCCCTGAGAACAACCGCATTTCCCGCCTTGAGGCACAGCCCTGCCGCATCCACTGTGACATTGGGCCGGGATTCGTAGATAATGCCGATCACCCCTAAAGGGATGCGCATTTTCGCCATCTCAAGGCCGTTGGGGCGGATGCTGGAATCGGACAGGGTGCCCACCGGGTCATCCAGCTGGGCCACAATGGAAAGTCCCTCTGCCATGGCGGAAATGGTGTGATCAGTGATGGTGAGTCGGTCGATCATGGCGGCAGACAGATGGTTTTTTCTGGCCGCCTCCACATCCTTGCGGTTTGCATCCTGGATGGGGCCGGCATTTTTTTCCAGCATGCCGGCAATGGCGGTCAGGGCGTGGTTTTTTTTGTCTGCGGAAACAGCTGCCATGGTTCTGGAAGCTGTTCTGGCAGCCTTTGCAATGGCAATGATTCGGGATTCGACGGACATGGGCTCTCCTTGGTCAGGGTAATGGTGTTAATGTCAGCCGGACAGCATTCAGGCAGAATCGCCAATGATCACCAGGTTGTCCCGGTGGATCACCTCGTCATAGGACCTGAACCCTAACCGGTCTTTGATCTGGCTGGTCTGGCACCCCATGATCCTGAGAACATCCGAGGCATTGTAGTTTACAAGACCCATTCCCAGGATAAGGTTGTTTTCATCCATGAATTCAACCGGATCACCCACCTCAAAGTAATCATCTACCCGGACAATACCTGACGGCAGCAGACTTTTCTGATGCCGGATCACGGCATCCTTTGCCCCGGCATCAATGGTTATCCTGCCTTTGGCCTGCAGGGTCAGGCCGATCCATTTTTTTCTGGAATTGAGTTTTTCCGCTTTGGGAACAAAATAGGTGCCGTCATAGGCGTTGTCGAAAATCGACAACAGAATGCCTGGCGTGAAGCCGCAGGTGATAATTTTTGGGATGCCTGCCGCGGTAAGTTTTCTGGCTGCAGTGATTTTCGTCCGCATGCCGCCGGTTCCTAAAGGACCGGCAATGTTTCCGGCCATATCTTCTATCGCCCGGCCGGGATTATCCACCACCCGGATAAGCTGTGCATCGTCATGGAGCCGCGGGTCCTTGTCAAAAAGCCCGCCTATGTCCGTAAGATTCACCATGAGGTCCGCATCCATGAGCAGGGTGATCATGGCGCCCAGATTGTCATTGTCCCCGAACTGGAGGGATTTGACGGCCACTGTGTCATTTTCATTGATAATGGGCAGCACCTGCCAGGCCAGAAGGGTGTTGATGGTGTTTCTGGCATTCAGGTACCGCACCCGGTCACACAGATCCCCTCTGGTAAGCAGAAGCTGGGCCACTTTTCTGCCGCATTTTTCCACGGCTTTTTCCCATTCCCTGATCAAATCTGCCTGGCCGATGGCGGAAATTGCCTGGCGTTTGGGGATTTCCGCCGGGCGTCCGGCCAGGCCGAGCTTGGTGACCCCTGCTGCCATGGCCCCTGATGACACAAGGATGACCTTGATGCCCCGGTCATGCAGCCGGCAGATCTGCTCCGCAAGACAGGCTATGATATCCGTATTCAGGCTGTTTTTTCTGGTCAGCACACCGCTGCCCACTTTGACGACAATACGGTGTACCGGTCCGGGCAAAGGAAAGCTGTTGCACGTGTTCATGATGGCCTTTACAAACCTCCATCTGGAATTGTCAAAATGCTTTCCTATGCCCATTTGCTGGAAATGTCAATGG
>JAZBPL010000086.1:0-5854 GCA_036351635.1 Desulfotignum sp. | reverse complement strand
TTCCTCACGGGAAATCGCTGAACGGCTCTTTGTCAGCATTAAAACCATCGGCACCTACCGGGAGAGAATAAAGACCAAACTCAACTTGAAACACGCCAATGAACTGGTGCGGTGTGCAGTCCATTTTGAAAAAACCGGCCAGGTCAGCACCATTGCGGATTGATTCCCTACCGCAGATGAATCATGGGGATTTTCCGCTTTTTCCTTCAGGTTAAGAACTTGAGCTTGAGGATAAGGCAGTTATCTTTAGTCCACTAATCCCCTTACCTTACAAACATGTATATTTTTTACCTACAAATCCTGGTCATTTTACCTACAGAAAAAATCGGCTTTTCACCGATTGTGGTATCTGTTTTCCTTTAATATATGAAAACAGGCGATCGGTTCCCTTTTTTAACCCTACTTAAAGGAAGGTAATGCTTATGAGCGTACAACCCAACATGACCGACTATGACAAAGAATACAGGGAATTCAAATGGCAGGTCCCGGAATATTACAATTTTGCCGGGGATGTGTTTGATAAATGGGCAGAAGACAAAGATAAGCTGGCCATGCTCTGGGTGGATGACCACGGCAAGGAAATCAAAAAAACCTTTCATGACATCAGTGTGGCCTCCAAAAAAATGGCCAATGTATTCAAGGAAAATGGTATCGGCCAGGGGGACGTGGTGATCGTGGTGCTTCCCAGAAACATTGAATGGTGGATCGCTTTCACCGCATGCATCCGTTGCGGGGCCATGATCGCGCCAGGTACCACCCAGCTCACCGCCAAAGATCTGGAATTCCGTGCCAACAAGTCCAATGCCGCCTGCATCCTTACCACCCCGGCCATTGCCGGTACATTCGACCAGGTTGCGGACAAGTGCCCGACTGTAAAAACCAAAATTGTCATAACTGAACCCAAAGACGGCTGGTTGTTTCTGGATGATGCCATGGCCCAGGCATCTGAAGCATTTGAAACCGCCAAAACAAGAGCAGATGAAAACTGCCTGGTGTATTTCACCTCCGGCACCACCGGATTTCCCAAAATGGCGCTGCACACCCATTCCTATGGGTACGGTCATATGGTCACCGGAAAATACTGGCTGGATCTCAAGGAAACCGATATGCACTGGAATGTATCCGATACCGGATGGGCCAAAGCGGCCTGGTCCAGCTATTTCGGTCCCTGGAACCAGGGAGCAGCCCAGTTCATACACCATACTGACCGTTTTGACCCAAAATTCACCCTGGAACTCCTGGCAAAATACCCCGTTACCACCATGTGCGGGGCCCCGACCATCTATCGGATGCTGGTTCTCCAGGATTTGTCCCAATACAAATTTCCCACGCTGCGCCACTGCGTCGGGGCCGGGGAGCCCCTGAATCCGGAAATTATCGAAGTGTGGAAAAAAGCCACCGGCTGCACCATCCGGGATGGATACGGCCAGA
Organism: Desulfotignum sp.; assembly: GCA_036351635.1. Classification (GTDB taxonomy): domain Bacteria; phylum Desulfobacterota; class Desulfobacteria; order Desulfobacterales; family Desulfobacteraceae; genus Desulfotignum. Next base: position 4,423 of record JAZBPL010000086.1, on the reverse strand, counting down.
CTGAAACCGTGCTCCTGGCCGGCAATTTTCCCTGTATCACTCCCCGTTTCGGTTCCATGGGCAAACCCACCCCGGGCATAGACCTGCATGTCATAGATGATAACGGTAATATTCTGGGTCCCAATGAAGAAGGAGATATCGCAGTCAGAATCGAACCGGAAAGACCGGTGGGGCTGTTCAAGGAATACTGGAAAGAACCTGAAAGAACTGCATCCTCTTTTATCCCGGGATGGTATCTCACCGGGGACCGGGCCTACGTGGATGAGGACGGGTATTTCTGGTTTGTGGGACGTTCCGATGATGTGATACTCACCTCTGGATACCGCATCGGTCCTTTTGAAGTGGAAAGTGCCTTGATCGAACATCCGGCCGTGGCCGAGTCCGCGGTAGTATCCAGCCCCCATGACACCAGAGGAGAGGTGGTCAAAGCCTTTGTCATCCTGGCCCCGAATTATGAGCCCAGTGAAGCACTGGTCAAGGAAATCCAGGATCATGTGAAAAAAACCACGGCCCCTTATAAATATCCCAGAAAAATTGAGTTTGTGGATGAGCTGCCCAAGACCATCAGCGGCAAAATCAGGCGCATCGAGCTCAGAGACGCGGAATGGGGAAGATAGACCGAACCTGTCACTTTACAATGGAGGTACCATCCATGAAAGAAAAAATTTACAAAAAAGAGATCCGCATCACCCTGATATTTTCTGCGCTGCTGATGCTGACCGGGCATTCAGCATCCATTTTCGTGCTGTTTCCCAGCCTGCAGCAGGGAACCCTGTGGGGATTTCCCACCCAGTATATCGTCCCCATTCTGCTGGGATGGTTCGGCATTGCCGCTGTCTGCCTGGTGATGACCCTGGTCTGCAACAAGTTTGACGATGAAATGGAAGAATATGTCAAAACGCTGGCACCGGAAAACGACACCCAAACTGATAATACCCAAAAATAAGGAGATGACACGATGCCTGCTGAATATGCTTTAAGCAATGTCTGGATCGGACTGGGAGTTGTCATTGTCCTGTTTGCCATTTTTTACGCTGTCGGCTATTTTTCAAGCCGGAAAACCACGTCAGACGAAGATTTTTATGCGGCCGGATTTTCCATCGGCCCGGTGACCAACGGCCTGGGTATGGCCGCCACCTGGGCAAGCCTGGCCACATTTCTGGGGGTCATCGCCCTTATTCTCCGGCTGCAGGTGCCTTTTGTGTACCTGTGGATCCAATGGGCCATCTCCATTCCCCTGTTGACCCTGCTTTACGGCACCAGCCTCAGGCGGATGAAGGCGTTTACACCTGCCTCTTTTATCCGCCACCGGTATGGCAAACCATCCACGATCGTTATCGTCTGCTGGATGATTCTGATTATGGTCATGTATGCCCTGGGCCAGATGGTCGGACTGGGTCAGGCCTTTGAGCTGCTGTTCGGGGTGCCCTACAATGTGGCCATCATTGTGGCAGGCCTGGCCACGGTGGGATTCATCACCATCGGCGGCATGTACGGCGCCACCTACAACGCGGCTTTTCAGATGGTCGTCATGACCATTGCCATGATCGTACCCATGGGCGCCATCATGAAGGCCATGGGGTCTTCGGGGTGGTGGTTTCCGCCCCTGGCCTACGGTGACATGGTGCCGGACATGATCAAAAATATTCCCAGCTTTTTTGACATGAAATATGACTTCAGGTGGTATTTCGCCCTGATCCCGGCCTTTACCCTGGGTCCAGTGGCCCTGCCCCATCTGGCCATGAAGGTGTTCACCTCCTCGTCAGTGAAAAGTGCCCGGTGGGCAGTGGTGTGGTTTGCTATCTTCCTGGGTCTGCTGTTTTCCGGCACCTATGTGGTGGGCTTTGCCGGCAACTTCTTCACCGCCACCACCGGCCGGATCATCGAGAAAGCGGACCAGACCATCCTGATCCTCAATGTGTTCTACAACCCGACCCTGGTAGCCGCTTTTGTTATGGGCGGCGCCATCGCTGCCGGACTTTCCACCATCGGCGGCAATCTCATGGCCATCGCCGGTCTGGTGGGATCGGATCTTCTGGGAATCATCGCGCCCGACATGAATTCCGCCAAACGAATGAAATGGGGATACGCGGCCCTGGGACTGGGGGGGCTGGCTGCTGTTCTCATGGCATTCAACCCGCCGAGATTCCTGGTGACCAGTATTCTGTGGGCCTTTGGGCTTCTGGCCACCACGGCCACACCGGCGATTCTGCTGGGGGTCTGGTGGAAGGAGGCCAACAAACTGGCATTGATCATCTCCTCCATGGTCTGCGGGATCATCTTTATCGTGATCTCCCCCCATGTGCTGCCCTCCATCTGCGTCGGGTCCGGCCTGGTGGCGGCCCTGGGCATGTCCGGCGGCATGGTCACCATTCCCTTGAGTTTTGCCATGTTCATCATCCTGTCCATCGCCTTCAACCGTATGCCTGCCCTTAAGGCATACGCCCCCACCCTGGCGGACAAAAAAGTGATCGACCGGATCCACGGGTGGGGGACCGATTATGATGAATCCCGTTACAACGGCATCAAGTGGCCGCTGATCATCTCGGCTTTCTGCGCCGCTGTCTTTATCTGGGGCCTGCAACCCTGGTAACGCATATCTCTTTGTGCTGCCCGGACCCTGTCTGACCGGAGGCCGGGCGGCACAAACTCCCACAAAGGATGTCCATGAAATACCCTGCCGCCATGATCCAGCTTCTAAAATGCGATCCATCCGGTATCAGGCAATTGCCCGTAAACCACCTGCCCTGGATCTGCATCTGTCATGTATCCCTGCTGGGATTGATATACGGCAGCACCGCCGCTTTTCTCAGCCGGGATCTGCTTGCCGGCCAGGGGTTGCTCAAACTCATTTTCGCCGGTATTCCGGTGGCGTTTCTGATGCATGCCGGGGCCGCGCTTTTCATCTGGGTCTTTCTGAAAGCCCTGGGTGGAAACGCTGCTTTTCTGAACGCCTATTTCACCATCGGTGTTGCCGCCATCTCCCTGTGTCCTTTGGCCCCGTTTCTGGCAATACTTCAGACACAGGCTTTTAGCCCGCTAATCCTGACTGGTACAACCATAGCCGGTCTTTACGGACTGGCCGTGAATGCAAAAATGATCCAGGATGTGTTTAACCTGTCTTTTGCCAGGATGGTAATCGCCTTGTCCGTCGCCATTGTTTATATTGGCTGTTTTTTATATCTGTGGGTTTAGGGCAAAACCGGTCCGGATTTCCCATTGCAGTACAAATCATATCATGACAAACCAGACAATACCAAAAGTCTGCCAGGCTGGTTCTTTCCGTTGCAATAAATACCGCGGTTTGATACTAAAAGCAGGTACACAGGCAAAACAAAATGGGTTGTTTTGTCTGTCATTCTTTTAAACGGCGGTTTTATTTGGTACCTGGGAATATGGAACGATTACTGGTAATTTGTGTGGGTGCTGTGATCGGCACGGGTTTTTATTACTGGTTTGCCTGGATGATGAAAAAAAAAGCCATGCAGACATACATTTTGACCCATCAGTGGCTTTTGCACCCGAATGCCATCTGCTACTGGCGGACAGCAATGGCCATGGTCGGTTTTTTTCTTTACTTCTGGACAGGGTTTCAGTCCGCCGCCATCATCATTTTCACTTTTGCGGCCATACTTGACGGGGTGGACGGCCTGGTTGCAAGGGGATGCAATCTGGTTTCCCGGCTCGGGGAATGGCTTGACCCTTTATGTGACAAACTGACCTATCTGCCGCCCCTGCTGGGGTTTGCCTATCTGGGCATTATTTCGGTAAAACTGGTGTGGATACTGATTGTCATTGAGGTTTTCGGCCAGTTTGCCGCCCGCCGGCTGCTGGCTTTTATGAAAACTTCCGGGGCTGCCAATAATTTCGGCAAAATAAAGGCCATTATCTGCTTTGCCCTTGTCATATTCTGTGCACTGGTGGATGCAAATCCGGAGGTCATTCACATCGGCGACCAGATTCTGCTTTCCTGCATTGTTCTGTCTGCCGCCTCCATTGTCTTCAAATTTGTTCCCAACCGGCTGTATGCAGATATTCTTTCCTTCCTCAACTTCATTTGCGGCATTTCCAGCCTTTTTTTGACATACCAGGGTTTTTTTGCCAGGGCCGTCATTATCATCATTGTGGGACAGCTGTTTGACCTGTTTGACGGGAGAATGGCAGAAAAGCATGGCGGCACCAAATACGGCCCCTATCTGGATGATATTGCGGATTTTGTCAGTTTCGGCCTGGCACCGGCCTATGTACTGTTAAAAATCGGCGGATCCTACGCCTGGCTGTTTGCCGCAATTTATATGACAGGGGTGGCCTTTCGGCTGATCCGGTTTCTGGCTGTTGATAAAAAACGCATTGACCTTCCCCCTGGTGTATTCAACGGTCTGCCATGTCCGGCAGGTGCCCTGATCGTACTTGGTGCAGCCCT
>JAZBPL010000085.1:0-8286 GCA_036351635.1 Desulfotignum sp. | reverse complement strand
GACCGGTCATGGAACCGTTTAAGCTTGGCCTGAACCGCTCCGAATACCGTACCCCCAGGAAACACAAAATTGTCATCAGCCCGGCCGGCGGGCACACCGGTAAGCACCGCAATGCCCTGTTCAATAGTGGATACCTGATAAATATGAAACACCCCCTGGTGCACCGCATCCTGCACCGCTTTTTTGACCATGAGATTGTTCACGTTGGCGGACGGGATCATGACCCCCTGATCACCGGTCAGCCCCCGGGCAGCGCAGACATCAAAAAAACCTTCGATCTTTTCGTTCACCCCGCCAATGGACTGAATCTGCCCTTTCTGGTTCACAGATCCGGTGACGGCAATCCCCTGGCGGACAGGAAATTCTGAGAGACTGGACAACACGGCATACAGTTCCGTGGAAGAAGCGCTGTCCCCATCTATCCCCCCGTAGCTCTGTTCAAAAGTGATACTCACGGAAATGCTCAATGGATAATTCTGGGCAAACATTCTGCCCAGGTATCCGGCCACGATCATCAAGCCTTTGTGGTGGGTCTGGCCGGAGAGTTCTGCTTCATGTTCCACATTGATAATACCGGGTTTTCCCATGTAGGATTCCGCTGTTATCCGTGAGGGACGGCCGAATGCCAGATCTCCGATCTGGTAAACCGCCAGTGCATTGACCTGTCCCACTACTGATCCGGTGAGATCAATGAGAATGGAGTGGTCATCGTATTTTTCCTGGATCTTTTCCTCAAAAAGATTATGGCGAAACCGGCAGGCATTCTGGGCCTGCTCCACATGATCACCGGTCACAGCCGCTGCCTTGTCTTTTGTTGCCCAAAAAGCGGCCTCCTTGAGCATGTCCAGAATCCTGCCGAACCGCAGGGAGAGTTTGTGCTTGTTCTCAGCAATTCTGTTGCCGTATGCCACAATAGCACTTACCCCGCAGGGGGTGAAGGGCGGCAGTTTTTCATATTTGCATGTCCGTGCGATAAACCGTGCATAGTTGCGCAGGTTCTCCTGATCCAGGTCCACTTCATGGTCAAAGTCCGCCCTGACCTTGAAAATCTTGTTGAATTTAGGATCTGATCCCTGCAGGGCCAGAAAAATATCATACCTGCCCACCAGAATGACCTTGACATCCAGCGGGATGGGATCAGGCCGCAAAGACGCCAGGACCATGCCGGCCTGATCCGGAGCATCCTGAATAAACAACTGTTTGTTCTGCAATGTGGTCTTAAGGGTTTCCCAGACAGCAGAATTGCGCATGAGAGGATCAATTTCAAGCATGAGAAATCCTTTGTCAGCCCGCAGAAGGGCACCTGCCTGGACCATGGTAAAGTCTGTTGCAGCCGTCCCTTTTGCCGGAATTCTTTCAATCTTGCCGAACAGGTTCTGAAAGGTGGGGGCCGGTTCAAAAATCACGGGGGCCCCGTGTTCCCCCCGCCGGTCCACCAGCACATTGACCTGGTACCTCTTTTCCAGAAATGCGGACATGCCCGCTGCCTCAGCACCATTTTCAGCGTCAGTATCCAGGGATTTGAGCAGCAGGGGGATGTTGTCTTTCATGTCTTTTTTCACATCCTCCAGAAACTGCCGGGCCTGGGGGCAGGTTTTAAAATCAGCAAATACCAGGTCCACTTCTTCGGTCACGAGGGTGTCAGCCATTGCCGCCACCATGTCCTGAAAATTTTGCTGGATATTTTTTGCCTGGTTTTTCATCTCCTTGAACAGATCATTCATCTGCGCCTGCACCTGGGCCAGGTTTTTTTCAACAGCCGTTTGTGTGTCCGGATCATATTCCTTGAGCTGCTCAGGAGATACCGGTTCACCGTCTTTCACAGGTACTGCCTGATATCCCTGTTCGGTTTCAACAATACCGATATCCAGTTTTTCGGCAAATGCTTCCACCTGGGACATAAGCTGTTCCTGCTTCTGGATAAATTCCTTTTGGATCCGGTCCTGATTTTCCTGAAAGGATTTATTGTCAAACGCCTGTGGCAGCTTAATTTTCAGGGTTTCAATGAACTGGGTCATGCGGCGGGAAAAAAACACGGCTGATCCGGTGGGCAGCTGTATGGCCCTGGGGGAGTAAGGGTCATCAAAATTGTTCACCAGGCACAGGTCCTCGGGTGTGTCCTGATTTTTTGCAAAGGCTGTAAGGATTTCTCTGGTTATAGTGGTTTTGCCCGTTCCTTCATATCCTGTGACAAACATATTGTACCCCGGGCCTGTCATTTCCAGTCCGAATTGGATGGCTTCAACCGCCCGGCGCTGCCCGATGACACTATCCAGAGGGTCCAGGTCGGCTGTCGTGGTAAAATCAAACGGATCATCTGCGCACTGCCTGGTCAAGTCTGCGGTTTTTACACGAAACTTCTCTGTCATCCTGGTGCCTCTCCCGGGGTATGTATTTTTTTTGCCGAACCGGCCCCTTATCTGGAAACCAAAAACATCTCCTGCTTTTTTCTTTTATCACACGTCTTGTTCAATCCGGCCGTAATTATACCAGCGTGATTGTTTTTTTATTCATTCCATTTTCTCCCATATCTGCACAAGGTATTTGAAAAATGCCATGAATTGCTGTATGAACACTTTTCAAACCGTTTTTTTTAAAAAGGACAGACCATCTTATGCGTATTTCAGAAAAATGCCCTGCCTGCGGCGGAGATCTTTACATCAAACGGACCTGAACAAAGGTCTTCTTCTGCTGCAGGTCCTGCAGCCAGAACTATCCCGAAGCCAGATACAAAGACCTGATGGATGAATATCTTGAAGCGCAGCTGGCCAATGTACCCATCAACCGGATCTGATCCATTGTCCACAACCACTGCTGAACCTTTTCCCGACCCCAGTTTCCAGCTGTTCTAAAGCACTGTTTCTTCATCATCATAGACATTGCAGATACAGCATAAAAACGTAGCAGGTTTGTCTGTAATATTTTTCATGCCGTGGGGCTGCATGCTGGGTATGTAGATGGAAGTCCCGGGTCCGCAGACCATTTTTTTATGTAAATTATCTGTTTTTTGATCAAACTCCCAGCATTCGAATTCTCCGGACAGAATATACATGGTCTGGTGATAAAAATGGTTGTGAATGGGGATCTGTCCCCCGGGTTGAATGGTGAAAAACCGCAGCCCGTATTCCGGAATCCCGTTTTCATCTTCACCGTGCTGGGACAGCCACCGGATGCTTGTGCCAATGACATCCAGGTGTCTGCCTTTGTAGGGAAACTTATCTATCACTTTTTCTTCACAATCCTGCCAATGGACAACCTGCATAAAATAGCTCCTTAATTTTTTTTCCTGGATATTCAGCCTGCCACAATGCATGGAAAAATACCAGCACAATATTGTCATGCCTGGATATTTGCCATAAGCATGCCCGGTTTTCAATCGCTTCGTGCAGCACTCTGTCCCCGGCCCGATCTGCGGGGGCCTGTCCGCTTAAGAGCATTGAAGAACGGCAACCCGCCTTCTGGTTGAAACCATCCCGGCATATTTTACCAGGTTCCCTCCGGATCTGACAGTCCGTTCACAGGATACCACCAGGGGCTCCCCATAGAAGCGCACGCTGCTGTAGCAGACATTGACTGTCGTGCCAGGGTGTTAACAGAACAGATACGGTGTTTGCACCGTTCATTTTTAATTTTATGCTTGTCAACACCTGTCACAGCAGTTAATAATTTCAAACAAACCCATTGACAGGAAATGACATGGACGCTGGTCTGAAAAAAAGGTGGATAAAGGAAATTGAGATAGGGCCCAGGCAGATCCTGTTCGGGCTTGCAATGGATGATGCACGGCTCACTGACCTGGTCTTGTCATGCGTTACAGATCAATGCACCATGCATGGAAACGCTAAGCTCAGTGATATCATAACTGACGTTTCAACCCGGAACAGCCTGCCTGCCCCTGAAATCCTCCAGATGGTTTTTGGATTTGTACATGAACTCAAACTTTGTTTTTACCTTCACGGCCGGCAGATAACCCCCCTGGAAACCAAACAGAAACTGCTGGACACACCAGAGACCGACATCCGGGTGGTCCTGAACAAAAAAGTACCGGCAGAAACATTCCATACGGTGCAGCAGGCATTTCAGCAGATGGGGGCGCCGTTTGCAGATTATGAAGATCAGCATGCATTTGCATTTGCAGCATTACAGATGTTTTTACAATGGCACCATGATGTAAAAACGTTTTATGCACAGGCACGCAAGGATACCTGGCCGGGCATGGACCAGATAAAAATGCTGCTTGCCTTCACAGGCCGCCTGCTGCACAAACAGACGGCCCATGCGTTCTTAACCGACTGTTTCAAACAGCTGAACCATCTCCCTGATGTTGCCCGGACATTTCAAACCATCCGCACATTTTATACAAAAGATCTCTGCTTCTGGGAAGAGCTGGTGCAAACCATGCCGCAGTTTGGCGAGAACCTGCCCCGCATCACCACCCAGAACCCCGATGCTGCAGCTGCATACAGAGAACTGACTGACATTGTTTCCTCTCCACATCCCTTTGACCAGATCCAGACTGCACGGGATCTATTCAAGACCGTCAGAACATGTCACAAACAGATTGAATCCCAAAAACTGGAAAACTGCCGCAGGCAGGCAAAAGAGAAAATTGATGCCGTCATCAAAAAACTGACGGCCGATATGGCAGCCCATAATATAGATCCGGATCTGCGGAACCCCATTTTACTGCACCTGCGGCAGACCAGACAGCAATTTTCCCTCCAGCCTGATATCCAGGAGGTTAACCGGCTGTGTCGCGATGCTGTTGATCTGGCCACAGACCAGTTTGAAGAACTCATTGACACCTGATCAGCGGGCTATCCCACATCTGCGGCAGCCTGCCAGCCATGGGTTTTTGCCAGTTTTTCAAACATCTGGACAATGCCGGCCACAAGGCGGAACACCATATCACTGCCCCCGTTTTCAGACGCACTGCTGTCAAAAAACAGGTGCAGATCCGATGCCATGCCGTCCTCTTTTTTCCAGTAACAGATCATCATGGGCACAAGCGGCAGGGGATGCAGGACCATGGAGATATCTGACTGGTAGAGTTCCTCCACCTGTTTTCCGCTAAAAATCATGGCCAGATCCTCAAACAGGTCAGGATAGGTATCGGCAATTTTTTTCAAGGGCTCTTCTGTGCGCTTTACAAACAGCCCGTTCAGTTCCCGGCCCCCGGAAAGTTCCCGGAAAGGTACCCATTTGCCCGTCACAGGTACCCCTTTGCTTTCCAGAAAATATGTCATCACAGGCCCTGTAATCCAGGGATTGATATGAATGTCAGAATGGAAGCGGCCGGCATTGTCCACTGAAAAGGGTTTACCGAAAATCCGGATGGTCAGTCTGCCTTTATCAAATTTTCCGCCGGTTCTGGCAGCAGCTTCAGAAAGATCCAGTTCTGCCAGTTTTTGTTTCATGGCAGCAAGCTCTTTTTCCTGTTCCGCTTCTCCTGGTCTGTGTCCGTGGTTGGCATTTTCCTGGTATCGGGAAACTGTTTCAGCATCCAGGTGGGGGCATTCCGACAATTTTTTACGCCCGAGAAACACCTTTGATGCAAAGGCCAGGCAGGTGGGTTCATTGCATTTTCTACAATTGGATTTATCAAGGAGTTTAAACACTTCCATGGCATTGGCAAACATGATCTGTCTCCGGTAATCAGTTTTCAAATGAGCAGTTTTTTACCACAGGCCCACCAAAAATTCAACCTGCCGGGATGTATCGTAAAAAATAAAGCTTGTGTTATTTACCCATTATGATAGTCTATATTTTTTTATTGGTGCCATCCGGTCGGCACCTGGAGTATTGCGGTCGATTCCCTCATCTTAAAATTTACCCCAATCCTTACGAATCTATACTTTTTTGCCTGGATCGGTTCTGTATTTTGCAGGCGGGCGTTTTTTTAAGAAGGAGAATTACCTATGACGTTTGATACCCTGGGTCTTCAGACCCCTTTGCTCCGTGCTGTTGCGGCACTGGGCCACACCATCCCCACCCCTGTTCAGGAAAAGGCCATCCCCACAGTGCTTAAGGGGAAAGATATCCTGGCCGGCGCCCGCACCGGCACCGGAAAGACCGCTGCCTTTGCGCTGCCTATTCTGCAGATGCTGGACCAGGACAAGGAAAAAAATCGTCTTCCCCGGGCCCTGATCCTCACCCCCACAAGGGAGCTTGCCGCCCAGGTGGAAAATGATTTTAAAGATTATGGCCGCTTTGTGTCTTTGCGCTCAGCCGTAATTTTCGGCGGGGTAAATATCACCCCCCAAATCAAGCAGTTTCAAAAAGGTGTGGATATCCTGGTGGCCACCCCCGGCCGTCTGCTGGATCATGTGGGCCGCAAGACCCTTGATCTTTCCCAGGTGCAGTTCCTGGTGCTGGACGAGGCTGACCGCATGCTGGACATGGGATTCATTCATGACATCCGCAAAGTGATCAAATGCCTGCCTGTCAGGCGTCAGAACATGCTGTTTTCCGCCACCTACACCAAAGAGATTCGGCAGCTGGCCGACGGATTGCTCAAAAATCCGGAACAGATTGAAGTTTCTCCGGGAAACTCCGCTGCCCAGGGCATTGACCAGGAGGTGTACCAAGTCTCCCAGACCGGCAAACGCACCCTGTTGTCAGGACTGATCAGGGACGGCAACTGGCACCAGACCCTTGTGTTTACCCGCACCAAACACCGGGCCAACCGCCTGACAAAACAGCTGCTCAGCGACGGCATCTCTGCTGCCGCCATCCATGGGAACAAAAGCCAGGCCACCCGGACACGGGCCCTGGCGGATTTTAAAAGCGGTGCAGTACAGACATTGGTGGCCACGGATATTGCAGCCCGGGGTCTGGATATCAAGCACCTGCCCCATGTGGTGAATTTTGATCTGCCCCATGTGCCGGAAGATTATATCCACAGGATCGGCCGCACCGGCCGGGCCGGCGAACAGGGAACCGCGCTGTCGCTGGTAAGCAGCGATGAACAGGACCTGCTGGTGAAAATCCAGCGGCTGCTCAAAAAACAGCTGCCTGTGAAACAGGCCCAGGTCAGCGCTGTGGAAAAAACCATTCAGCCCCCTATTCCTGTTTCTAAAAAACCTGGGTCACGTTTTCCAAAAGCCAGACCTGCTGCAAAAACAACCAGGCAAAATACCGGACAGAAGCCCAGAAACACAAACTGGCTGCCCTCAGGTCTAAAGCCCAAAAGGCAGGCAGCAGCCTGGTCAGCTGTATAACACTATAATAACAGGGGATTAAATTAAAACCTAATCCCCTGTTTTACATTCTAAAAAATAAATTCCACCCCTCTGCATACTTCCAACTATATTTTCAACATTATTTTTAACCCACCTGCCTCCGAATCTGCCATGAGGGTTCCCGGTACTCCCCGGCATCTTGCGTGTTTGCCCTGTTCATGACCTTAAATTTGTTTCCACCCGACAGATCAATTATGGAAAGTTTCATGACTGGCTGAATGAATTCCCATAATAATCGATATGCATGTTTTGGTTGAGTTCTGAAAAAATCAATGATATCGATGCTATGGTTGAGGTTTTAGAGATTCAAGCTTTGTTGCAATGATTGTTGTTCTCTGATTTTCATGCGATCAGATATCATTCAAATTTACGGATTAAACAAAACCAAACATCTAAAAGTTGAGATATGGTAAAGGTTAAGAAAAAGCTCTCTCTGACTCAAAAGCGTGCGAAGAAAGCCGCTAAGGCCGAGCGACAAAAAAAATACCAGTGGGTCTTTATGAACGGCAAGCAAGTCAGAATAAAGCGGCCACCGACTGTGGATGGCATACCGGTAGATCAGTTTATCGAGGAGAATGCCGATCCCATCTGGCTTCACCAGAATGAAATGTGGGAGCTGATGCCGGAGAAAGACTCTATTTTCGAGCCGGATTCGGCCACTGAATTAGAGACAGCGGAAGATGAAAGCGGGATACCGTTTTGATTTCACCAAATGGCGTTCGGTCGAAGAGTGATAGATAGGTCATCCACAGGTGATGGCGGGTGTTACCAATTTCCCTTGCTCAACCATAAATTATCCAATGTGTGATTATTCACGGCCCGGATAAATTATAGATACCAATGCAATCCAAAAAATGATATTTTCAATTGGGAAAGGAATGATGCTTGCACTACAGTTGACCTTTGAAAACTTCTGTTTTTGAAGAACAGAAATAGATGAATGAACCATGAAATCACGAAAATTGCTTCAAAAAATACTTGGTGGTTCAAAAAACATCAGATTCACAGAGATGGTGAATCTTGTTGAAAGTTTCGGTTTCAAGCT
>JAZBPL010000084.1:0-3580 GCA_036351635.1 Desulfotignum sp. | reverse complement strand
TTGCCGGTGAACACGTTCCACAGCTGGGGCAGCTCATCGATCCTGAATTTGCGGATGACCCGTCCCACCCGGGTGATGCGGTCATCATTGGTCTGTGCCCAGACCGGGCCGGTTGCTTTTTCCGCATCCTGCACCATGGATCTGAATTTATGCATCATATATTCTTTTTTATCAAGCCCCACCCGGTCCTGGGAAAAGAAAACCGGGCCTTTTGAGTCCAGTTTTATCAGGATGGCGGTGAGCAGCAGCAAAGGAAACAGCAGGACCAGCATGATAAACGATAAAATAATGTCCTGTATCCGCTTGAAAGCTGCTTTCCACCGGCTTTTTCTGAACCCGTCGGAAAAAATCAGCCAGCTGGGGTTGATCAGCTTCACCAGGACCTTGCCGGTGAGCATTTCATAAAAGGTGCTGCCTTCTATGATTTCAATGCCGTCTGTCCGGCACTGGATCAGTTCCATGGTGGGAAATGCCCCCCGTTTTTCCCTGAGGGCGACGATGATTTTATTGATCCCGGTTGCTGCAGCGGTTTCACACAATTTTTGTGTGCCCTGCCTGATGGTTATTTTTTCCGGCAAAGCCTTTGGAAATGTTTCAGGCGCAGTATCCGGGATCAGCACGGAAACGGTGTAGCCGCAGTCAAGGGTTTTGTTTATTTTTTCAATGATTGCAAAGGCCAGATCGCTGGAGCCCAGGATAATGATATGTTCGTTGAACAGCCCTTTTTTCAGCACCTGCAGGTAGATCAGGCGCCACCCGATGATGAACACGATCAGAAACAGAATGCTGAGAATAAACACCCGCTGGTCGATAATAGCAATGGGAAATATGAAATAGATGACCGCCAGGGCAATGGAGGTGATGCCTAAGGCCTGGAGAAGCCGGATGAGCATCTCTCCCATGCTGGATGATATTTCAAAATCATACAGATCATTGTAGTACAGGCAGATCTGGCAGATCAGGGTGACCAGCAGGATGCGCAGGCCCAGCAGAAAATCAAACCAGTAGGAGGGAGAAAAGGTGACCAGGGCCGATGCCAGCAGCACGGAACAGAATATGATGCATCCTTCGAGCACGAAAAAGATGATGTTACGGATGGGGAAATATTGTTTGAGAAGTCTGAGCATTCCCTAATTCCCATACCCATATTTGTGGTATCCATATCCGTACCCCGGTTTTTTCTGGGCAAAGTTCTGCACCACGCCGATGATTTTTTCTCTGCCGTAGATCTCCAAAATATTTTCGATCTCTTTTTTCCGGGTCTTTCCCTGGCGCACCACCAGGATGATGCCGTCCACATGTCTGGCCAAAGCATTGGTTTCCGAGGTGAGGTACGGCGGCGGGGTGTCAATGATGACATACCGGTCGCTGTAGCGGGTTTTCACCTCTGACAAAAGGCGGCGCATCTGCTCGGAGGAGAGCAGTTCCGAGGGGTTGGGGGGGATGGTCCCGCTGGGCAGCAGGGTCAGTTTTTCCAGAAAGGTTTTCACAAGCAGCGATGACAGGGGCCGGGCCTGGGACAGATATTCACTTAAACCGGGCGGGTTGGTGAGGCCGAACATTTTATGCACATGCGGGGAGCGCAGGTCGCAGTCCATGAGCAGGACATATTCATCGATGTTCTGGGCAATGGTGGCGGCAAGGTTTGCCGCAACAAAGGTTTTGCCCTCCCCCGGGGAGGCGGAGGTCACCATGATGTTTTTCGGGGGAAGCCCTTTTTCCGGAAACAGGATATTGTTCTTGAGCATCCTGAACTGTTCGGATTCAATGGCGTGGGGGGTGAACACGGTGACCAGGGATTTGTGGATATTGTCCGGGATCACCAGGTCAGGGTCATCAAAAATTTTCCGGGAAGCTGCGCGGGCAGGGCTGTCCTGGGTTTTCCCCTGCGGCGGTTCTTGTTGCCGGTCCCGGGCGCTGCCTGCCGGGTTTTTCAGGGCAGCACCCTGGCGGCCGGCAGGGGAGCCGTGATTGACAGGAGCGGCCTTTTCATCATCCGGCAGGGGGCCGTGATCGGGGGGTACAATGTCCTCCCCGGCCGGGGGCATGTTTTCCTGCCGCCCTGTTTCAGGATCTGCGGTATTGGCTTTTTCCAGTGCCTGGTAAATTTTGCCCAATCTGTCACTCCGAAAATTACATGTTTAATGTGGTTTTGATAAAATTAATGGTCCGGTCCAGCCCTTTCCAGTTGAGGATGGTAAAAAAGGCCAAAAACATGACGGCATACAGGCTCACGCAGGTGAACAGGGTCCATTCCAGAGCTGCTTTTCTTTTCTGGCCGGGTTCCTTCAAAGGCGGTATGCGTGCCAGCAGGGTCAGGCCGAGATCTTTTTCAATGACATCCTCACTGCGGACGGTGTTGTCAAAGAACTCCAGGAGGAAGACAATGCCGGCACCCGCCCCCAGTCCTGCTGCAAGGGACAGGAGAAACAGCATCTTGACATTGGGGGAGATGGGTTTTTCCGGCAGCCGGGCATGGTCCAGAATCCTGAACTGTTCGCCTTTCTGCTTTTTTTCCATGTTCACCGACAGTTCTGCTTCCAGTTTTCTGTCCAGAAGCGAATTGTAGACATTCTGGATATTGGCATAATCCCTTTTCAGGGACTGCAGTTCCAGCTCTCTTTTGGGGGTGTCTTCCACCCGCTGCTGATACATCTGCATCTGCTCTTCCAGCTTGGCGATGTCTGATTCCAGTTTGCTGATTTCGTTTCTCACCTGCTTGAGCTGGGCTTCCTGCTGCATGGCCGCAAAGTTGGGCATGGCAGTGGGTGCATTGTCCATTTCCTCAGCTGCTGCAGTTTCATCCAATGTTGCTGTTCCTTCTGACCCTACAAAGGGAAATGCCTCTGCGTCTGGAGCAGCTGCCAGCTCTGCTTCAACTTCAGCCGCACTCTCCTGTTTTCTGGCAATGGCGGCTTCCAGTTTTTCTATGGTTTTTTCAAGGCGCAGCACATCCGGGTGTTTTTCCGTATATCTGAGCAACAGCGACTCATACTGCTGTCTGGCGGAGTCCAGTTTCTGTTCCTCTTCTGATGCGGCAAAGGTTTCTTCTTCATCAAATTCATCAAAGGCAAACATGTCATCAAAACTCTGGGATGCCATCTCTTTGGACTGGGCGATCTGGGTCTGCAGCAGGTTCAAGGCATTCCTGGCCTGCTGGAGCATGGCCTGTTTGCTGGCGATCTGCTGGTAAATCCTGTCCAGGGTCCTCAGGTTTGCGTCGAGCTCATCCGGCAGGCCTCCCAGGTGTTTGGCCCGGTAGGCAGACAGGCGCTGTTCTCTTTCCTCCAGGCGCTTCTGGGTTTTTTCCAGCTCGGAATCTAAAAATTCACTGGTGCCGATGGCCTGGGCTTCACGTACCTTGAGATTTTCATCCATGAAATAACTGGCCAGGGTGTTGGCAATCCGCATGACCCGCTGGGGTTCGGAGCCGGTAAAGGCAATGGAAAAGGCTTCCGCCCCGCCCCTGGTTCTTTCGATGCGCACATTTACACGCCTGCGCATGCTGGCAACCTTGTCTTCCAGGTACATATTCGGAGAGTCTTCAAACAGGCCGAACTGGTCGATGATTTTTTCAATG
>JAZBPL010000083.1:0-5610 GCA_036351635.1 Desulfotignum sp. | reverse complement strand
TTTTGTGGGACTGGCAATGATCGAATCAACCGCCATATACTGTTTTGTGGTTTCCATGATCCTGTTGTTTGCCAACCCGTTCTGGGATTATGTGATTTCAGCAGCCAATTGAGAGGGTTATCATGTTGATTGACTGGTTTACAGTGGGTGCCCAGGTAGTGAATTTTCTGATCCTGCTGGTTTTGTTGAAGATTTTTTTGTTTGACCGGATCAAACAGGCCATGGACCAGCGGGAAAACAATATCAAAGAGCGCTTTGACAAGGCCAGAGAACAGGAAGCCAAAGCAGAAGAAACCCGGGACACCTATGAAAAAAAGACACAATCGCTGCAGGATGAGTGGGATGCCAGGTTGAAAGAGGCAGACAAAGAAGCCAAAGAGCGGCGCGAATCTTTGATCAGAGCGGCCCGTGATGAAGTGGACGGTTTGAAAAACAAGTGGCAGAATGCATTGGAACAGGAAAAAGCCTCTTTTTTTGACCGGTTTAAAAAACAGGCGGCCCGCCTTATTTTTGATACGGTTGAAAAAACCCTGTCCCATCTGGCAGATACCCGGGCCCAGGACCAGGCGGTGAAAAAATTTCTGTCCTGGTTTGCGGCGCTGGACAAGGAGGATATGCCCCGGGAGGTGGAAACACAGCCCCGGGTGAGCACCGGATTTGAACTGTCCGACAGCCAGCAGAAATCAATTCAAAAAGCCGTATCACAAAAGCTGCCGGATGTGGAAAATATTGCATTTGAAGTCAGACCGGAACTGGTCTTCGGGATTGCGTTTACTGCAGGCGGCAAAAAAATGACCTGGCATGCCCATGACTATGTCAGTGCGCTGGAAAAACAGATGACCCAGGCCATTGAAAGCAAAGATCATGAACCGCAAAAACAATGAACTACACCATGCCATGGATGATTTTATATCAACCATGGCAAACATACTGGACAGCCAGGATCCTGCACTGCATGTGCGCGATTTCGGCCGCATTGCATCCATCAGTTCGGGTATTATAACGGTTGCAGGCCTTAAAGGGGTGCAGTCCGAAGAACTGCTGCTGTGCACCCCGAATGCATATGGCATGGCATTTGATCTGGACATGGATGTCATCGGGGTCATCATGCTGGATGAAACCGATACCCTGCATGCCGGTGGAGAGGTGAACCGCACGGAAAAGGTCATGTCCGTTCCCACGGGGGACGCACTCATTGGCCGGGTGGTGGATGCCCGGGGGAAACCCCTTGACAAAAAAGCACCCCTTTCCCGGACATCTTTTCGGCCGGTGGAACAGCCGGCCCCGGAAATCATGGACCGAGCACCGGTGAGCACCCCTTTGCAGACAGGCATCACCGTCATAGACACATTGATCCCCATCGGCAGAGGGCAGCGCGAACTGATCCTGGGGGACCGGCAGACCGGAAAAACCGCCATTGCCCTGGATACCATTGCAAACCAGAAGGGAAAGGATGTGGTCTGCATCTACTGCGGAATAGGGAAGCGGGGATCAGCCCTTGCCAAGGTCATTGCCGAACTCACGGAAAAAGATGCCATGTCCTATTCTTTTGCCGTGGTGTCCACGGAAGAAGATCCGCCGGGCCTGCAGTTTATGGCCCCTTATACTGCCACGGCCATGGCAGAGCATTTCATGCACCAGGGAAAAGATGTCCTCATTGTATATGATGATCTGACCCGCCATGCCCGGGCCTACCGCGAGTTATCCCTGCTGCTGCGTCGCCCCCCTGGCCGGGAAGCCTATCCCGGTGATATCTTTTATATCCATGCCCGCCTGCTGGAACGGTCCACGCATCTGATTGCAGACAAGGGAGGGGGCTCTTTGACAGCCCTGCCCATCATTGAAACCGAAGCGCAAAATATTTCCGCATACATTCCCACCAACCTTATTTCCATAACTGACGGGCAGATTTATCTGTCACCGCTGTTTTTCAGAGAAGGCATTCTGCCGGCCGTGGATGTGGGAAAATCCGTATCCCGTGTGGGGGGAAAAGCCCAGCTGCCGGCCTACCGAACCGTTGCCGGAGACCTGCGCCTGACCTATTCCCAGTTTGAAGAACTGGAATCATTTTCCCGGTTCGGGGCCCGCCTGGATGAAGCTACCCGGACAAAACTGTCCCGGGGGCGAAGAATACGTGAAATTTTGAAGCAGTACCGGTATTCCCCTCTGCCGGCAGCAGATCAGATTGCGGTGTTGATTGCCTTGGCCCACGGGGTATTGGATGATATTGCACTGGCTGATATATCCCGGGCCCAGAAAAACATACGCAAGGCTGCCAATACCGACCACAAAGCAGTGATGGAGAAGATCGCCGCAGGGGAAAAAATTGATGAAAAAGCCATTGACACCCTTGTTCAAGCTGCGCGGAATGCCGTAAAATCAACCACGAAAGAATCCGCTGATGCAGACCCTGTCACAGCTTAAGCGCCGGATCGACAGCACCGGTGACCTGCATTCGGTGGTACGGACCATGAAGTCGCTGGCAGCGGTGAATATCCGTCAGTATGAAGAGGCATCCCGGTCGCTTGTGGACTATGCCCACACCCTTGATATGGCACTGGGTATTGTGCTGCGCCATGATCCGGATACCCGGCTGTACACCCGGCGGTCTGCCAGAAAAAAACCCGGGGCCGTCATATTCGGATCAGACCAGGGCATGTGCGGATCACTCAACGAACAGGTGACATCCCATGCCCTGGACCAACTGCGGCAAACCGACAGGGATGCAGGGCAGATGTCGGTGGTATGTGTGGGCATGCGGGCAGGGGGGCTGCTGGAAGATGCCGGTATTGACTGCGATGAAATAAGGGAACTGCCTGCTTCCGTGCATACCATAACCCCCCATGTGGGCGAAATACTGATGGCCATTAACACCTGGCAGGCCAAAACAGATGTGGACCATGTGCTTTTGTTTCATGCCCGGCCCAAATCCGCTGCCGGATACACCCCCCACACGGTTCACCTGCTGCCCATCGATGCCCGGTGGCTGGAACAGCACCGCTTTCGCACCTGGGATTCTGCAAGCCTGCCCATGTTCACCATGGAACCAGAGCGCCTGTTGTCCTGTCTGATCCGGGAATATCTGTTTATTTCGATATTCAGGGCCTTTGTGGAATCTCTGGCCAGTGAAAATGCCGCCCGCCTGGCAGCCATGCAGGGAGCCCAGAAAAATATTGAAGAATTGATGGAGGAGCTTGAAAGCCAGTACAACCAGCTGCGCCAGATGTCCATCACAGAAGAGCTGCTGGATATTGTTTCGGGATTTGAAGCCCTGGATCAAAACACCGGCTAAAATTGGCGGCGGCAGCGCAGACAATAAAAATCAGTTCTCAGAGATACACCCGCGCACGTTGGCTATGAGTACGTCCGAGGGTACCGTCTTGTTGAGAAAAACAGCTGCACCCGCTGCATACATGGCATTCATGACTTTTTTGTCCCTGTGCATGGAAAGTGCGATCACCTTGGTGTGGGGATTGGTCGACAGAATCTGCCGGGTGGCGTCCATGCCGTTGGTTTCCCCGAGGTTGACATCCATGATAACCACATCCGGTTCCAGTTTTTGCGCCAGCGCAACTGCCGTGTCTGCATCTGCCGCCTCGCCCAGCACCGCAAAGTCCGGTTCCATCTGCAGCAGGCCCGTAAGCCCTTCGCGAAGCAGTTTGTGGTCGTCTACAATGAGAATGCCGATGCTGTCTTCTGGATTGCGGACCGGTCTGCCGGGTTTGTCATCTGCCCGTCTGTTGTGTCCGGTTGCGGCGGTGGTGACGGCCTCATCAGTTTCTCCGGCCGGGGCTGTCAGGGTAACAGCGGTTCCCTGACCAGGTGTTGATGCAATCTCCATCCGGCCGCCGATATCTTTCAGCCGTTCCTCGATGCTGAACAGTCCCAGGGAAGTTGTATGGTTTTGTGTTTCCTCAAATGTTTCCGGCGCAAATCCCCTGCCGTTGTCTGAAACAATGACTTTTATCTTCTGATCCTGTGTTCGTCCAATGGATACTGCTGCATGGGTTTCTCCAGAATGCTTGACCACATTGAACAGCAGCTCCTTGGTGCACTGAAAAAGCAGAAAACAGGTGTTTTCCGCGATGGGATCAATGGTGTCGTCCACCCGGGGTTTCAGGGTGAAATCAAACTTTTTTTTCATATAGGCGACCAGCCAGTGTATGCCCCCGGCCAGGCCGTCGTTCAATATGGCGGAAGGAGAAAGGTCCACTGTAAGAGACCGCAGTTCCGCCAGGGTTTCCTCCAGGATAGTTTCAATTTTGTGGGCGGTTTTATGGGCTGCGCCAATGTCTTTTTTGCGGTGAATATCCCATAAGTGCATGCGTGCGCCCACAACCAGGGGCTGAATATGGTCATGGAGAACAGCAGCCAGGCGGTTGCGTTCCTTTTGTTCTACCTGGCCAAGTTTGTTGGCCAGCACCCGCATCCGCTCTGCCTGGTTCTGGATTCTGGCTGTCCGGTCCCGGACGCGTTGTTCCAGCAGGTCATTGACCATTTCCATGGCGTGTTCATACTGTTTCTGATGTGAAATATCCTTTGCAATGCCGATCATGCACAGGGACAGGTCAGCATCGTCCCGGTAAAATCTGCCGGTTATCTCTATCCAGGGCACAGTGCTCTGGTCCGGGCGGTGAATGCGGCAGGCAAAAGCAAAGCTGTTCCCCGGCTGCTGTGCCTTTGAAAAGGCCCGGGCAAAGTTTTTTTTGTCCCGTAAGTCCACTGCCTGTTCCAGAAAATCCGAATAAGACAACGGCGGCAGTTTGCGGGACCGTCCAAAGATCCGGTACATCTGGTCATTTTCCCAGAACGCCGTCTCCTTGGTAAGATTCCATTCAAAAATGCCGATGTTCAGGGAATCTGCAGCCATCCGCAGCCGCTGGTCACTTTTCCAGGTACGGGTTTCCGCCTGGCGCATCTGCGTAAGATCCAGGGCGATTATCACATGACGTCCGTCAGGGGATGATATCCTTGAGGAGGCCCCCAGCACCTGGGTCCGTCCCCCGTCCGGCCGCAGGAATGCCCATTCCTGTACCGATACCACTTCCTGGTTTGACAGTCTTTCCGACCATGTCCCTGCCTCAGGCCGGTTTTCAGGTGCCAGGCATGTTTCCCAGTTGATGCGCCCTGCCAATAGATCCGCACGGCTGTACCCGGTCATGCGCAGCATTTCGTCGTTGATATAGGTGATATTGCCGCTGCTGTCACCGAATCCGATGCCGATCAGGTTGGCATCAGCCAGGGCCCGGAAATTGCGCTCGTTTTCGCGAAGCATGTCAATGGTTTGCTTCAGGGTCAGCAGCTGCATGTGCCGGTCATCTCCCACAATAACATCAACCTGGCCCTGCTGAATGGCTGTCAGAATGTCCCGGGCCCGTGCCAGCTGCGTTTCAAGCTCCTGGTATGTGGGGTTTTCCGGTTTCATCGTATGCCCAAGGCAGTGAGGACCTGACCTTCGTTTTCCAGGCTGCCGATGATGGTTTCCCGGCAGGGGGTGTCAATGACCAAGGTCGGGGCCAGCAGGATGTTTTCCGCCATGGCTGCGGCATGATTTTCAAACACATCGATAATTTCCAGGGTGTGGTTGTCTTTTAAATGGGTGCGGCATAT
>JAZBPL010000082.1:0-5518 GCA_036351635.1 Desulfotignum sp. | reverse complement strand
TACATTTTGCAGCAGATCCGGCCTGCAGGAATCAAACAGAGGGGAGGATATCTCACGGTTGAACCGTGTTTTCAGCAGCAGTATCCGGACCAGGACCTGGTCCGCAAACATGAAAATCAGCACGTTTTCCTTTCTGTACCGGGCCATCCAGACATCTGCGGTGTCAAGTTCTTTTGTATAGGCAAAGTGGCGCTGGGTGACAAGGGTGGTCCTGGAACGGGGCACACAGGTGACAAGGGTTCTGATGGCAGGTACATGGTTGATTTCCGCCAGGACCCTTTTTTTGGGGGCATTGATTTTAAAGGCCCGGTACCCCTCTGCAGTATAGGAATAGATTCCGGCCGGAGAGATAGCCAGAACCTCCACCAGGATCACCACCACCAGCATGCCGAACCCCAGACTGATCTGCAGGTTCCGCTGCCGCTGTTTCCGGGTCATCCCGGCCAGAAGGTCCACAGCCAGTTTCCCGGCCTAAAGGGCCAGCCCCCCTTTGACTTCATTCACGGTTTTGTCATCAAAGAGCCGGGCCACCAGTTCCAGGGAAAATTCCAGGGCTGTCCCCGCCCCTTTACTGGTGATACAGCACCCGTCTGTGACCACATTTTTGTCCTGGACGGTTCCCCCTTCAATCTGGCCGGCAAAGCCCGGATGACAGGTCACAGCCCCTGGTGTGACAAGTCCCAGATGATGCAGGACCACTGCGGGTGAAGCACAGATGGCACCGTACAGTTTTTTCTGCACTGCCTGGTTTTTCAGAAGAAAGGCCAGGTCCTCGGAATTTTTCAGATTTTCAGCCCCGGGGATGCCGCCGGGCAGCACAATCAGGTCAAAGGGCTGGTCCAGGCAGTCCTTGATCAATGCGTCTGCTTTAAACCGGGTGCCCCGGGCAGCCGTGATATCCATTTCATCCACAGATGCCACCACCACCTTTGCTCCGGCACGCCTGAGCACATCGATGATAGTAATGGCCTCCATCTCCTCTATTCCCTGGGCCACTGGTACCAATACGGTTTTTTCCATAACTGCCTCCTTTGGATCATGGGTAAACCAGGCCATGCACAATGGTATTACAAACGGTTACCACCCTGCTGACCCAGCAGCTGTTTTGCATACAGTGACGCGGTGATTTTCACCACTTTTATAATATGATCCCGTCTGGATGACTTGTCTTTCAAGGGTGCATTGCGGAAGGTCATGAGAATACCGGTAATGGATGCCACAAACGCATGGGAATAGATCCGCGCACTGTCTGCGGCTACACCATGGCGGGTGAGCAGCCTGGCAAACAGGTCAAAAAAGATCTTGGTCACGGAACCAAATTTTCCCATGACCGGATGGGTCAGGTTATCCTTGAGCATAAGGTAGGTCATCATCTGAAAGGTGGATTCATTTTCGATGAGATGTTCCACAAATTTCACACCGAACTGCTCAATACTGGCGGGTTCATCTGTTTCCACCATGGATTCAAAATCTTTGCTGGCAGAGGATATATCCTGGAGAAAGGCTTCGTTGAACAACGCTTCCTGACTGGGAAAATACCGGTAAATGGTGGCAGGAGAGATGCCGGCCTCTTCTGCCACTTCCCGCATCCCGACCTCATAAAACGGTTTTTTTGCAAACAGCGCCAAGGCTGATTCAATGACGATCTGTTTTCTGGCCTGTTTTTCCTTTTCCTTGAGTTCCGCAAAACGTGATTCAGCCACAGGAAATCCACCTTTTTCAGAGGTTAACAAAAAAATTGCTGCCACTGCTTTTTCCCTTATCACGACTGCTGTGGTCTGACAAGGCAAAATAAGTGCCTTTGTTGAACACCTGTATTGACGATACCATCCTGGATCTGGTATATTGCCCCTGTGAACAAAAAGAGAAATACAGCCATGAACACCGCGATTAAAAGAGACCTCTTTGATTTTGAAATCGGTTACCTGACCCGGAGCCCCTGCCTGAACTGCGCCCGCAGAAAGGATCTGCCCAGATGCCACGATACGTGTGATGTGCTGGACATGATCCAGACCACTTTGGCCAGAGGCATTTCCTGCCAGTCTTCAAAATATGAAAGCTGATGCATGTGACCGGTCCGCTGTTTCCTGAAACATCCTGCTCCCTTGCCGCCCGGTTTGTAACCCCGGCATTGTTTGACCGCCTGTCCAGGCGCAAAACCGCCACAGGATTCACCCTGGCCCGGGCCATCCGGTCCGGGCAGAAAAACCATGACTCCAGTATCGGCATCTATGCCGGGGATACTGAATCCTACTCCCTGTTCCGGGAAATATTTGACCCTGTCATCTCAACCTATCACCAGATATCGGGATCTGTCCGCCATTTCAGGAACCTGGAGCCTCTGGAGCCTGTCGACCTGGACCCGGGCAGGGATTTCATTGTTTCCTCCAGGGTCCGGGTGGCCAGAAATCTTGCAGACCATGCATTCACCCCCCATATCAGCCTGCAGGAGAGACAATGCGTGGAAAGACAGATCCTGGATGCATTATCAAACCTGCCTGCCCCACTGAAGGGCCGCTACCATCCCATGGGAGAACTGGATCCCGGACAGATCCGGGACAGGGTTCCTTCCGGCAGGGCTTTTGCACCTGGAGACCGTTTCCAGGAAGCCGCCGGCATCCTTGCGGATTTTCCCCTGGCCCGGGGGGTATACACCAGTGATGACAAACAATTTATGGTGTGGATCAATGAAGAGGACCACCTGCGGATCATCTGCATGGAAAAATCCGGACATCTCTTTCAGGCATTCAACCGCCTTGTCACGGCACTGGACATGCTTGGACAATACCTTGTTTTTGCATCTCATCCAGACCTGGGCTACCTGAATGCCTGCCCCACCAATATCGGGACCGCCATGCGGGCGGGAGTCCATATCCGGCTGCCGAAACTGGAAAAACACCCGGACGAGATGGAAAAACTGGCCCGTGCCCATGGCCTCCAGATCCGGGGAACCGCCGGTGAAAAAACACCGGTCACCGGATCTGTGTTTGACATCAGCAACCGCCGGCGCCTGGGTATTTGTGAAACCCGGATTATCCAGGATCTGTCATCCGGCATCGCCGCACTCATACAAAAAGAGAAAAAACTATAAATCCCGGCTTGCCATCCCCCTGGCAGTACATATGTTAAAGTTAGTCAAAGCTTACATAAAGGGGGTGACACCATGGAAACACAGCAGACTCTTGAAAAAGCCACCTTTGCAGGCGGGTGTTTCTGGTGCATGACAGCAGCATTTGCATCCCTGGGGGGTGTGGCAAAGGTCATGGCAGGATATACCGGCGGAACGGAAAAAAACCCATCCCATCAGGCGGTTATAAACGGGGAAACCAGCCATTTTCCAGCCGTTCAGGTCTGGTTCAACCCGGATGACATCTCTTACGAAACACTTCTGACATATTTTTTCCATGAGATAGATCCGTCAGACCATGGCGGTTCTTTTCTGGACCGGGGACCCCAGTTCCGCTCTGTTGTGTTTTATCATTCCCGTGTTCAGAAAATGCTGACCGAGGCTGCCATCCAGCGGCTCAACCGGTCACAGATATGTGACAAACCCGTGGCCACCCAGGTAATAGAAGCGCCGGTTTTTTACAAAGCCGAATCCAGGCACCAGGATTTTCATATAAAAAATGCGGCCAGGTACCGTTTTTACAGGGCCGGTTCCGGACGGGACCTGTTCATTGAAAAATTCTGGCAGAACGGCAACGCAGCCGTTCTGGACCATCTGTTTTCAGACAAGCAGGTGATCCAGTATGCCCAGTGCCATGAAAAAAAGCATGGACAGGTTGATGGCATGAAATCCTGTGGCGGTCTTGGAGACCGGGCACCTTTTGAAAAAAGCGGCCATGCCCACAGGCAGAACCAGGGCCATGCCTGCCAGGGCAACTGAAAATGCATGGCCGGCTATACCGCCTTTGATGATGAACAGGAAAACTGCCAGGCTGTAAAGGCTGATCCAGATGAGAATCTGTATGTTGCGTTCTGCAGTGTTCCACAGGCCAGGTGGTGTGAAAAACGGCACAGGATCAGGGCTGACAGGTGTGTGTCTTGATGCCAGCACCATAAAATGGGGCACCTGCCAGATACCGGTTACAAGCATCAAAACAAGCAGTGTGTGAAACCCTGTCTGGTATGATGTGATGCTGCCGGCAGTCCACCCGATGGCAGGCGGCAGCATCCCGCAGACAATCCCCGGCAGAACAGCCAGGCATGTTTTTTTTTTCAGCGGTGTATACAGCCCGTTATAGCAGACCAGGGACAAAACGCCCAAAACAAGGGGAAGAAACTTATGAAAACACAAATACAAGATCCCAAGTCCTGACAAAACAAGGCCTGCTGCAATGACACCGGCTGATGCGGCAGTAATTTTTTTTTGGGGCAGGCTGCGGGTGCAGGTCCTGACAAAATATGCATCATACATGCGGTCCTGGATATTGTTCAACACGGCAGCGCCTGCTGCCAGAAGCCATACAGCAGCTCCCAGAAAAAGCGTGTCCCCCCCGGGCTCCTGTGTGGAAATCACATGGCCGAAAACGGCGGACAGGGCGATATAAAAGGTGAGGTGGACTTTGGTGAGTTCTGTAAAAATTCCCAGCCTGCCTGCCGGGTGCAAAATCCCGGCAGATCCTGCTGCGGCAGGATTACCACCCGTCATCTTCTGCCACCCATTCATCAAATGCCTCCTGGGACACCACACTGACCACCCCGGTCATATCTGCATGCCCCACCCCACAGAATTCCGTACACTGAAAAAAATACTCCCCCTGTTTTTGCGGCAGAAACCAGGCATGGGTCTTGATCCCTTTCACCGCATCCACCTTGACCCGGAAGGCGGGTATAAAAAGGCTGTGGATCACATCGGCTGAAGTAATGGTGAGCTTCACCGGCGTGTTCACCGGCACCAGGATCTCGTTTTCCGTTTCCTTGCCATTGGCATAGATGAAAATCCAGGAAAAAGACTGGGCAATGACCTCGATCTCCATAGCCCCTTCCGGCACATTGCGCAACCCGGTATAGGCCTGCCACCCGGAAACAAACATGGCCAGGGCAATGATGGTGGGAATAAACACCCAGGCAGTCTCCAGTTTCCAGTTTCCCCGTATGTCGGCTGATACCGGGTGCCTGCTCCTGCGGTAACGGATCACAAAATAGACCATCACCAGGGTGATGGCGAACAGGAAAACAAAGGAAAATCCTATGATAAAATAAAAGGATCTGTCCACCAGGGTAACCGGATTTATGATATCACTCATCTTGACCTCACCTGAATGCCACGTCCCAGAAAATAAAACCGATCATAATGGCCAGAAAAAAAACAGTGGAAAGAAAAGACACCACCACACCTTTTCCTGCGGATTTCATGTGCATGAACACCACCAGCACCAGGCTGGCCTTTGTGGATGCAATCACCAGGGCGATCCAGACATTGAGCCATCCCACATCGATGTAAGACGCCCCCACAGTCACGCCGGTGAGCAGCAGCAAAGCCCCCAGCACAAGGACCAGGGTTTTGTAGGAAAAT
>JAZBPL010000081.1:0-3059 GCA_036351635.1 Desulfotignum sp. | reverse complement strand
TTAGGGACCAAGGGATATATCGATCACAGCAGCCGCCGGCACCGGATGCATGCTTCTTTGCTGGTTTCCTACCTGGGCAGACAGGTCATGGTGGACTGCGGCAGCACCTGGCAGAAAAAAAAGGATGAAATTGGTCCGGATGCCATCGTGCTGACCCATTTCCACCCGGACCATGCCGGCGGATTAATAGACGGATCCCCCTGTGCGGTGTATGCATCCAGCCAGGGATGGGAAAAGGTAAAAGACGAGGAAATGTTCAGGCACATCGACAAAAGAATCCTTGCTCTGGAAAGTCCTGAAACCATTAACGGCATTACTTTTGAGGCTTTTTCCCTGCTGCATTCCACCCGGGCCCCGGCAGTGGGGTATCGTATTACAGCCGGAAGGGTGACCATCTTTTACGCACCAGATGTGGTGTACATCGAATCCTGCAACAAGGCATTGAAAAATGTGCGCCTGTATATCGGAGACGGTTCCACCGTCACCCGCTCCATGGTCCGCGAGTCCAAAGATACCCTTATCGGGCATACTCCGGTCAGAACCCAGCTCACCTGGTGCAGCAAAGCGCAGGTGCCGGAAATGATCATCACCCATTGCGGCTCGGAAATTGTTGCATCCGATGAAAGAAAGATGGGGGCCAAGCTGCGGAAAATGGCCGCCGAAAGAGGGGTAAAAGTCCGGATCGCACATGACGGTATGGAAAAAGTGCTGCGCTGATTATCAGGATACCTAACCGTACCTCTGGAAAACAGACGGATCTCCATAAAATGTAAAAGAAAATAATATGTTAAGGTGGAAACCTGAATGAATAGATCCAACAATCCGGGCTGTTGTGATCAATGGAAACAATAGAGAGAATGCTGTATTTTTACGATATCAATCCTGTATGTAAAGTCTTTTCATCTAAAGGACTATGTCCGGCCATATCATGCTTTCTTGATTGTTGAAGGCGGATTTCTGCACAAATGTGTCCTTTTGTTACTTTCATTATGCTTTAGGGTGCCAACAGGATGCGTTTACAGGTTTTTACGGATTTCTCTATCTGGTTTTCTGTTCTAAAAAAAATATATAAGGCTTTGGTTTTTCCTGTATCTGTTATCTGGATCTGAAAAAAGTGCATATATGAATGCAGTTGTCTGCAGCCAGTGAATAAAGCAAAAGAGCGAAAAAACAAAATAACGTGGAAGCCGCAAAGGAGAAACAATAATGTATACTTCAGTAGGTGTTGTGGTATTGGCATGTCATATCCAAAAAAAAACAGGGGCATCACACGCGGCACTTTCTGACGCTGAATTATCAAAAATACATGTTTGTATAGACACTGTTTTCGAAACCGGGATGGATGACATCGCTGTTGTGGTAAATGAGGAACAGTGGGAAATCGGTGCAGCTCTGTCAGGTTACCCTGTGTGCATTGCAGTGAACAACGGCGGCCCTGATGTCCAGGATATGGTGTATACCGGCATTAAAGCACTGCCGGGATACACCACCGGAGTAATTGTCATCGCAATGGACAATCCGCCTGCCCTTGCAAAAAAGTATGCAGACCTTGTGCGGTTTCATCACCAGGTGCCCCGGGGTGCGGTTCTTCCCGGGAATAAACGCCAGAACAGGTATGCTGCATTGTTTCCTGTTGCATCCTATCCTGCCCTGTCCAAAGGGCTTATGAAGGAAAGATTGATTCCAGGGGAGCGCAGCCAACTGCATGCAGCCCAATGAGGGAAAATGCAAAAAAAATGAGAATGGTTTCAGAAAAATAGGTGAGTGCCATGGAAAAAAATCCGGAAAAAGAAAGGTTGCTCAGGAACGTCAGTGATTATGTCACAAGATTTCTCACCGATCAAAAAATCGGCAGCCGGCAGGTGGATGCCATCCTGGATGCAATGGACAGGGTGGACCGCCGGTTTTTTATTGACCATCACCCTTACGTGGATACAGCATTGTCCATAGGTCACGGACAGACAATCAGCCAGCCTTCCACTGTGGCCAGGGTCCTGATGCTGGCAGAACTGGCACCCGGGCATGATGTGCTGGAAATAGGTTTCGGCAGTGGATGGAATGCCTGTCTGATTGCATACCTTGTATATCCGGGCAAAGTCATCAGTGCGGAAATAGTGCCGGAACTGGTTGCACTGGCAAGAGACAATCTGGAAAATCTGAAAAAGAAGATTGATGCAGGTGAGAGGCTCGACAACCTGGAGATCAAAAATGAAAACATATTCCAGAACCCCCATGGAAAATACGACCGGATAATTGCCACCGCCGGGGTCAGTCCCGATATGGTCAGCAAGATAGAAAATCTCGCCCACAAATTGTTGAATGACAAAGGGATTATCGTATGCCCCTGCCAGAGAGGGCCCATGATCGTCATGAAAAAAGACCGGGGTGTGATAAGAACACAATTCACCCAAGAACAATATGCGTTTGTCCCTTTGATTTTATGAGAGGTGAAACATGCCTGAACTGCCCGATGTGGAGGTTTTCAGAAAATACTGCCACCAGCATATACTGGACAAAAAAATTGACCGGGTAACAGCCAAAAACAACAGGGTGATGAAATCAAGCCCTGCCACTTTGAGAAAACATCTGGAAGGCCGGGCGTTCACACAGACCGCCAGACATGGAAAATATCTGTTTCTTGCCACAGACGACAGGGTACTGGTACTGCATTTCGGCATGACCGGCAGGATCGCCTATATGGAAAATCCCCGGGAAATCGAACATGCCCCCCTGATCATTGATTTTGATGACGACACCCGCTTTGCCTTTATCTCTGTCAGAAAACTGGGAAAGGTCCTGCTCATTGATGACCAGAAAAAATTCATGGAAAAAAACAACCTGGGTCATGATGCCTATGAAATGGATAAAGCCCTTTTTCAAACAGCTGTTGAAAAAGGGGGCAGTATCAAATCCCGACTCATGAACCAGCAAAAACTGGCCGGTATCGGCAATATTTATTCAGATGAGATATTGTACCAGTCCGGCATCCACCCGGAAAAAAAAGAACTGACACAAGAAGAGATTGAGACCCTTTTTTCCAGCATGCAAAGAATATTTGA
>JAZBPL010000080.1:0-35494 GCA_036351635.1 Desulfotignum sp. | reverse complement strand
CCCTCCCTGGGCGGATCTGCCAGGCCGATAAGGCCCAGCCAGGTCAGATGGGTTTCCAGGTCTTTGTCTGTATCAGCACTGACGGTGCGGCAGGCAAACCCCAGCACCCGCAGTGCATTGCCCGCCATCACTGCATTGGCATCCTGGATACGGGTCCGGGCTTCCGGGGTCATGCTAACCGTCTGGCCGTCAATGATCTGGGTGTCACACCGGGAAAGAATTTCCAGGGGGCTTCCCTTTACCATGACAAAGTGATCATCAGTTCCGGGCGTGCGGTGTACGGTACTCATGAACAGCTGTTTTTCAGACCGGTGGTTGATCCGGATAAGGGGGGCTGTTTTCCGAATGGTTTTCACATCGATACCGGCATTGTCAACCAGTTCGGTCAAAGCACTCTCAGTGGCTGATCCTGAGATGTCCAGCCGCCCGTCAGCGCACCGGCCGTTGATTTTTGTTTCACAGCACAGGGCACAGACATACAGCAGCTGTGCCATTTCCGGCATATTGACAGGGGTGACACCAGCGTCCGGAGAAACCAGGCTGCCCTTTTCAACGGAAATCCATTTTTCACCCGTATAAATGGAGATGGCTTTCATCCGGTTCATGGTGATGGTGCCTGTCTTGTCCAGGCAGATGGTCTGGATGGCCCCCAGGGTTTCCGCTGCAGGCAGACGGCGGACAAGCACATTGTTTTTTTTCATGCGGCTGATTCCCAGGGCAAAGTTCACAGTGGCTATGGAAGGAAGCCCTTCAGGAACAGCAGCGGCAGCAAGGGAGATGGACATCCTGAGCATATTGAGAATGCCGAATCCCATGAGGGTGCCCATGGCAAACACGCCGCCGCAGATGGCAAGACATCCGTAAATCAGCTGGTCACCGATGGTATCCAGCTGGCGCTCAATAGGGGACCGGGTGGTTTGTGTTTCATCGAGCAGGATTTTGAGCCGGCCCAGCTGGGTATTTCGGCCGGTTGCCACAACCAGGGAGCGTCCCTGGCCCCCGGTGATGCAGGTGCCCATGTATGCCATGTTTTTCCTGTCTCCCAGGGGGATATCCGTCTGGTTCAGGGGATGGGCATGCTTTTCCACCGGAAGGCTTTCTCCGGTGAGCATGGATTCATCAATGGTCAGCCGGGATGCCTGGATGATTCTGCTGTCTGCAGGAACAAAAGACCCGGGTTTGAGCACAAGCATATCGCCGGGTACCACTGCTTCGGCAGAAATGAAAAAAGATTTGCCGTCCCGCACCACCTCTGCCATGTGGTGCACCAGATCGTTCAGGGCATCGATATTTTTTTCCGCTTTGCTTTCGGTCACATATCCGATGGCGGCATTTGCCAGCACAACTCCGAAAACAATGGCGGCATCCAGCATTCCGCCCATGACAATGGACACCCCTGCCACGGCCCCGAGCAGGTACACCGGCAAAGAGTTCATCTGCTCCATGAAGATCTGAAGACCGGAGCGGCACCGGGTTTTCGGCAGCACATTTTCTCCGAACCGGTGCCTTCTGTCCAAAACACTTTCCTGGCTGATACCCTGGCTGATATCTGACGCAAAGAACGCTGCCGCATCCTGGCCGGACACAACATGCCACTCCTTCTCCGTGTCAGCCTGGCGGTGTCCCAGGATGGACTGCACACAGGTTTTCACCTTCTGCATTCTGGATGGGGCATCTTTCTGCCCGGCGGATGCCTGCTGCCGGCGGGAAGTCTTTTTTGGTGCTGGTGCCTGCTTTTGTTGTGAGATGGAGAGAACAGCTGTCTGGAGTGTTTCTGTAATGGTTTCCAAAGGGGTTTTCCGATCATAGAAAACAAGGATTTTTCCGGTAACCGTGCTGGCTGTGATACCGGATATACCATCCACTGCTGCAAGCTGGTCTGTCAGCAGTTGTTTGAAGGAGGCTGACCGTTTCAGTCCTGAAACAGCGAACCGTGCCCTGCCTTTTATCCGGGTATGGACTGGTGTAAGGATATGCATTTCAGACAGCCTTTTTTAGTAAAGTCAGGTACTCTTTTATATGACCGTCAATGGGCATCTGCATCACCGGTGTCACCGGTATGAGCGCCCCCGTCACCGCCCGGGCCTGCAAAATCCCTGTTGTAAATGGATGTTGCAACCCACAGGGCGGTAAACCAGGAAGGGGCTGTCAGATTGCCCTGGACGATCTCTCTTATGGCATGGACGACAAGCACAAGAAACACAGACCCTGACAGGTTCAGGTGATTGGCGGTAAGGGTGCGGACAATACCGTCTATTTTGTGCACCTGTGTGCCGACATGCCTGGTTGCCGGGGCTGGTGAAACAGGTGATGCCGGTGTGAACCGGAAAAGGTTTTCAGACCGGCCGACTGCGGCAACCGCATCCATATCAAGGGCAGGATCTGCCAGCAAAACAGTGCCTGTGACAGGATTGGCCCTGATGAAGCCATACCCTAAGTGATCAGACAGTATGGCTGTCAGGCGTGCAAAATACCGGTTTCTGTCCGGCTGCACAGCGGTTATCCTGAACCTGATACGGCCGGTCATCTGGTGAACCACCTTTGCTGCGGGAAGATGCTGCATGTGTTCATTCACCCGTGCAGATCATTCTTCCACGGTCTTGTCGCCGCCGACCTCTGCCTTTGCTTCCGCTGTGATGTCTTCCAGGGATTCTTTGGCTTCGGCAAAGGTGACCTTTACGCCCTCGTAGCTGATCAAGGCCCCTTTGATGATGGATTTGGCAATGGGTTTGGCAATGCTGCCGATAACCGGAATTACTACCGGGGCCAGAAGCACAACCCCTGCACCGATGGCCAGATTTCCTGCTGTGAGACCTTTGGGTAAAAACTTCATGGTATTTCCTCCTGATAAAAAATATTATAAAAACAGATTCAAGATGAATCTTCAGCCAGCCGGAATCACATATCTTGCGGAATGGTGATGCGTGCATATGATGTTTACGATCTAAACAGGGGAAGCGGCGTTTGTCAAGAGATAATTAGGTTTTTATTAATATTTTGTTAGGAAAAACAGATTGTTAGAAAAGAGAACGGACATCGCGATGTTTTCAAATGAAAACTAACACAATACAAATATCGCCATAACGAAATCCAAACAAACATTTCGTATAAAATTATGGTTGCGAATTATGGCAATAAACAATAAAAATGTTCACATGAACCCCATGCAGAATATGCCGGTTTTGCATAAAAAAACTTTGTCTCTGTCGGACCGCCAGGCCCGGATGGTGGAAATGATCCGCCAGGAAAATGTCATTCATGTGGAACCGCTTGCCCGGCATTTCCGGGTGTCCACCCAGACCATCCGCCGGGATTTACGGGTCCTGTGCAACCAGGGTTTTGCCCTGCGCATTCACGGGGGGGCAAAATGTCCTGAACCTGCGGGAAACATGGCCTGCGGGTGGCGGCCGATCCCCAATGAAACGGTAAAGCAGGCCATTGCCCGAAAAGTGGCCCGGCAGATTCCCAACGGGGCATCTGTGGCCCTGGGTGCGGGGACAACCCCGGAAATTGTTGCCCAGGCTCTGCTGGGCCATGACCATCTGAAAATTTTCACCTGCAGTTTGAATATTGCTATGCTGGCCAGTGCAAACCCGGGATTTGAAGTGACCATCGCCGGCGGCCGTCTCAGAAATGCAGACAAAAATGTGCTGGGATCCGGCATGGAAAATCTTTTCCGGGCCTATAAGGTGGATGTGGGTATCTGTGGTGCGGCAGGGGTGGATGATGATGGCACACTTCTGGATTTTTCTGAAGAAGATGTCCGGCTCAGGCAGATTATAAGGGAAAACTGCCGCTGTGTGTACCTGGTGCTGGACCAGACCAAATTCGGGCGTGCCGCCCATGTGCGGGGCGGGAGGATAGTTGAAGCGGCAAAGATATTTTGTGATTGCATGCCGCCGCCACCCATATGTGCCCTGATTGACCGGTCCAATGCCCTTCTCACCGTGTGCGCCGCTGA
This sequence comes from Desulfotignum sp., assembly GCA_036351635.1. GTDB lineage: Bacteria > Desulfobacterota > Desulfobacteria > Desulfobacterales > Desulfobacteraceae > Desulfotignum. Next base: position 31,533 of record JAZBPL010000080.1, on the reverse strand, counting down.
AGGGTAATTCACCATTAAATCAAGCCAATATAATGTTTGGGGGATGGAATCCAAAGTGGATAAGCGGTTGTTTTGATTTTATAGAATGTGTTTTAAACCAAGGCTTACCAGCTTTTTGTATCCATGTTCCTGAAGTACAGTTTTGAGCAGCCCATCCAGTTTTTTTTCAACGGCAGGGGTAAGAATCTCCTGGATCTGAATCCCATTCTTCTCTGAGACGTCAATTAAAGCAGTCTTTGCCTTTTGCATTATCAGGTCATCTGATTTTTCTTTGAGTTTTTTTGGCATATTGTATTCCTTTGTGGTTTTAATAAAACCCTAGCAGTTTGAACATATTTTTACAATACAGTCCGGATAATTTGTCTCTGTTGTATTTTTTACAGGTGGACAATCATGTATACAAAAATGAAGGAGAGATCTATGAAACTGCGCAGACTGATGCAATCGGCCGGACTGGTAATGGCCGCCATGTTATTGATGACCAGCCAGGCGTCGGCAGTGGTGGAAATTCAGTTCTGGCATGCCATGGGCGGTGTGCTGGGGGAGCATACGGAAAAGATTGCCAATGATTTCAATGCCACCCAGTCGGAATTCAAGGTGGTGCCGGTGTACAAGGGCAACTATACAGAAACCATGACCGCTGCCATTGCAGCTTTCCGGGCCGGGCAGCAGCCCCATATCGTCCAGGTGTTCGAGGTGGGGACCGCCACCATGATGGCGGCCAGAGGCGCTGTGTATCCCATTGAGGATGTGATGACCGATCATGGCTTCACCCTTGACAAACAGGGGTTTCTGCCGGCGGTGATCTCCTATTACCAGACCCCGGAAGGCAAGCTGCTGTCCATGCCCTTCAACTCCTCCACACCGGTGATGTGGTACAACAAGGATGCCTTTGCAAAGGCGGGCATCACCAAGGTGCCGGAAACCTGGGATGAAGTGGAGGAAGCGGCAAAAAAACTGGTGGCAGCCGGTTATGAGAGCGGTCTTTCCTTTGGATGGCAGTCCTGGGTGATGATCGAAAATTTCAGTGCCTGGCACAACCTTGCCATGGGAACCCGGGAAAACGGGTTTGCAGGCCTGGACACCCGGTTTACATTCAACAATTCCGGGGTGAAAAACATGCTGGGCCGCATTGCCGGATGGCACCAGGACAAACTCTTTCAGTACGGGGGCCGCCGGGGGGACAGCCTGCCCATGTTCATCAATGAGAAATGCGCCATGTGGTTGAACTCATCCGCCTATTACGGGGGCATCAAAAAACAGGCACAATTTGCATTCGGCCAGGCCATGCTGCCTTATGAACCGGAACTGATCGATTCTCCCCAGAACTCCATCATCGGCGGGGCCACCCTGTGGACCCTCAAAGGCCGTGACAATGAAGACTACAAAGGGGTGGCCATGTTCATGAACTACCTGGCCTCTCCTGCGGTCCAGGCCTGGTGGCACCAGGAAACCGGGTATGTGCCCATCACCAAGGCGGCCTGGGAGCTGTCAAAGAAACAGGGATTTTACAATGACAATCCCGGCACAGACACCGCCATCCAGCAGTTGAACCTCAATACCCCCACCCCCAATTCCAGAGGGGTGCGGTTCGGCAATTTTGTCCAGATCAGGGACATCATCAATGATGAACTGGAAGCCGTCTGGAACGGCAGCAAAACCGCTGCCGATGCCATGGATGATGCCGTGGAAAAAGGCAACAGCCTGCTGGAAAAATTTGAGAAAGCCAACAAATAAAAGAGGTTATATTCTTTCCGGTACAGGAAACAGCTGTTTCCTGTACCGGATAAAACAGATTTTTATCAGGTTTTCATGATAAAGCGGGTCCATTTTTCTTCTTCTTTTCTTCCCTATCTGCTGGTGCTGCCCCAGGTGCTCATCACCCTGGTGTTCTTTATCTGGCCCGCATCCCAGGCAGTGTTCCAGTCTTTCTTACAAGAAGATCCCTTTGGATTGAAAACCGAGTTCATTTTTCTGGAAAACTATTATACATTGTTCCAGGATCCGGATTACCGGTCCAGCTTTTCCAAGACCATGGTGTTTGCATTTTTCACCACCCTGGTATCCATGGGATCGGCCCTGATTTTAGCGGCCCGGGTGGACCGGGTCATCAAGTGCCGTACCGTGTACCGCACCTTTCTGATCTGGCCCTATGCGGTGGCACCGGTGGTGGCCGGTGCTTTGTGGATGTTCATGTTCGATCCCACCCTGGGGATCGTGGCATATTTTTTACAGTTTGCCGGCGTTGACTGGAACCACCGCATGAACGGCAACCATGCCATGATGCTCATCATCCTGGCCGCCTCCTGGAAACAGATCTCCTATAATTTTTTGTTTTTCATTGCCGGTATGCAGGCCATTCCCCGGTCCCTTATAGAAGCGGCAGCCATGGACGGGGCCGGTCCGTTCCGACGGTTCTGGACCATTGTGTTCCCTCTGTTGTCCCCCACCACCTTTTTTCTGCTGGTGGTGAACATGGTGTATGCGTTTTTCGACACCTTCGGCATCGTGCATGCCGTGACCAAGGGAGGGCCGGCCCAGGCCACCCAGATCCTGGTGTACAAGGTGTTCAACGACGGGTTCATCGGCCTGGATTTAGGCGGATCAGCAGCCCAGTCCGTGATTCTCATGGCCATTGTCATCGGGTTCACCGTCATCCAGTTCAAGTATATTGAACGCCGCGTGGTTTACTGAGGAACCGGACATGGTTGAAAAAAGATCTTTTTCCTTTTACCTGAACCACCTGATCATCATCATCGGCATCCTGGTCATAGGCTTTCCTTTGTGGATCACCTTTGTGGCGGCCAGCCACGACATGGTCCGCATGGCCCAGGCCCCGCTGCCCCTGTGGCCCGGGGACCAATTTTTTGAAAACATGGCCCAGGCCCTTTTCCAGGGGGTGGGAAATGCCCGGGAACAGCCGGTATGGATCATGCTGTGCAACAGCCTGATCATGGCCTTGTCCATTGCATTGGGAAAAATTGTCATCTCCATTTTATCGGCATTTGCCATTGTGTATTTTGATTTCCGGTTCCGGATGTTTTTTTTCTGGATGATCTTCATCACCCTGATGCTGCCGGTGGAGGTGCGGATCATACCCACATTCGAGGTGGTGGCCAACCTGGGGATGCTCAATTCCCGGCTGGGATTGAGTGTGCCCCTCATTGCATCTGCAACCGCCACCTTCATGTTCCGCCAGGTATTTTTGACCGTGCCGGATGAAATGCTGGAGGCGGCCCGCATGGACGGTGCCGGGCCATTGCGGTTTTTCAAGGACATTCTGCTGCCCCTGTCCCGCACCAATATCGCGGCTTTGTTCGTGATTTTGTTCATCTACGGCTGGAACCAGTATCTGTGGCCGCTGCTCATCACCACGGACAAGGACATGTACACCATTGTCATGGGCATCAAACAGATGCTGGAGGCGGTGGAAGAAGCCCCGGAATGGCATCTGATCACCGCCACCACCCTGCTGGCCCAGCTGCCGCCGGTGCTTGTGGTGGTGGGCATGCAGCACCTGTTTGTCAAAGGATTGACCGAAACGGAGAAATAATATGGCGGAACTGCACCTGACTCAGATCACCAAACAATTTGGCAAAACAGATGTGATCCATGCCATGGACATCCATATCCAGGATGGTGAATTCCTGGTGGTGGTGGGACCGTCCGGATGCGGCAAATCCACGCTGCTGCGGATGATCGCAGGACTGGAGCGGGTATCGGACGGCCAGATCCGCATCAACGGTCAGGCCGTCAACAACATTGAACCCAAAGACCGGGATATTGCCATGGTGTTTCAGAACTATGCCCTGTATCCCCACATGAGTGTGTTCAAAAACATGGCCTACGGGCTGCAGCTGCGGAAAATATCCAGGGTGCAGATCCGCGAACGGGTGGACCATGCGGCCCGGCTGCTGCAGCTGGATGACCTGCTTGACCGCAGGCCGCGGGAACTGTCCGGGGGGCAGCGCCAGCGGGTGGCCATGGGCCGGGCCATCGTGCGGAAACCTTCCGTGTTTCTGTTTGACGAACCGCTGTCCAACCTGGATGCCAAACTCCGGTCATCCATGCGGGTGGAGCTCAAGAAACTGCATGCTGCCCTGAAAACCACCATGATCTATGTGACCCATGACCAGGTGGAAGCCATGACCCTTGCGGACCGGATCCTGGTCATGAACCAGGGCCGGATCGAACAGCTCGGCACCCCGGAACAGGTGTTTTTCCATCCTGAGACCCTTTTTACAGCAAGGTTTATCGGGTCCCCCGAAATCAACCTGCTGGCAGGTGACCTCACCAGAACCCACCTGCTGCTCCATGATTTGGAGACGCCGCAACTGGACCGGGATCGGGGGCGGGTTCTGAAGGAAATGCACCCGGCCGAGGGAACCGCGCTGCCCCTGTCCGCTGCACCGCCGGCAGCCGGCCCATGTGTGTGCGGTGTCCGGCCGGAGCACCTGTTTGTCGTTGACGGGTCTGTGACACCGGATGTCCGGTTTTCCGGGCGGATCGATCTGAAAGAAAGCCTGGGCTCGGACACCCTGTACCATATCCAGTACGGCCCCCGAAAAGAGCCGCTGATTATCCGGAGCGGAAAACATGCGGGCCTGTCTCCGGGAGACCGGGTGGACCTGGGATTTTTATGGAAACACTGCCACTTTTTCGATCCGGACACCGGGAACCGCATCACGGTGTCCATATCCGGGAGCTGAAAGGGGCAACTTCATGCAATACCCAGAAAAACAGGAAGCAGCCGTTCTATGGATATCATGTGACGGTTTCGATCCAGTCCATCACTTCCTGCTCATGGGGATCATTGGCGATTGCTCTGGACTGACGGCGGCATTCTTCGGCAAACCCTTTGCGCCGGGTGTCCGGCACCCAGATCTGCAATGGTCTGAGGCCCATGGCACGTAATGCTTCACGGTGCTTTTGTACCCTTTTTGCGACATCCATCTTTGCCTTCCTGATCCTGTTATCCAATATTGTTACCCGTAACTCAAAAAAGTATGAAGTCAAGTGTAATTCGTTAACAATAGCTATCGTTTTGCAGCTGTTTTGTAGATGACGCCACGGTAACGTCTGCCTATGGCAATCACGACGATGACGATTTCTCTTTTTCGGACTTCGTATACCAGCCGGTATCCGGCATTTCGCAGTTTGATTTTATACCGGTTGTCGCTTCCGTATAAACGCGCTTTAGGCAGGCAGGGACAATCAAGTATCGTCAGTAATTTTTTTTTGAACTGCGCCCGGAGATTGTCATCTAATTTCCGCCATTCCTTAAGGGCCTGCTTTTTGAATTTCAGTTTATAAGTCATCCAGGGTCACTTCGATTTCCGGCTGTTCTTTGCGCGAATCGGCAATGGCATTCAACTCATAATCTTCGATTTTTTCCATCATGACTTCGAACGCATGGGCCGGAATGCAGTAAAAGGCCGGTTTGTTCCGGTTGAGGATGGCAATGGGAAATCCCTCACCGGCCGCAATAATGCCCATGGGATTTTTTTTGAATTCTGAGATGCTGGCGGTTATTTCCGTTAAAATGAGACTGGTTTCTGCCATTTTAAATACCTTTTAATATAGGTTTTAATTGATTTTTATTGATACTGAATGTAATATTTATTTCAGATATTGTCAACGGAATGGAACAGGAATGACGGATACAAAAAACAGGAGATTCATGTGAAAACAGTGATCGTGGCGGCCCATGGCAGCCGTCAGAAAGCCTCTGCTGCAGAGGTGGCGGCCCTGGCGCAGAAACTGGATGACAAGGTGAAAACAGGTGGTTCACATGATATTCAGCAGGTGGTGCATGCATTTCTGCAGTTCTGTGATCCATCCCTGGAAACGGTGATCCAGAAGCTGGTGGACAGCGGGGTGGAGGAGATAGTTGTCTTTCCATTTTTTATTTCCGCGGGCAGCCATGTGCAGACAGATATTCCCCAGGCCGTTAAAACAGCCCGGCAGCAGTATCCGGACGTGCAGTTTCACATCACCCGGCACCTGGGAGTTCTGGATGCTGTTGAAGATCTCATTTTAGAAGAGGTGAGCGGCTGACATCATGAAACAATCAACAATTCTGATTGTAAAGACCGGGGATACCTTTGCCGACCTTATCGGTTCTTACGGGGATTTTGAAGACTGGATCCGCAGGGGTTTGGGCGTTGGTGAGGAGCAGGTCCGGGTGGTGAATGCCCCGGCATTCGAGGTGCTGCCCGAACCCGGCACCTTCAGCGGGGCCGTGATAGCCGGTTCCCATGCCATGGTCACCCAGAACCTGGACTGGAGCCTGGCGGTGGAGGCGTGGCTGGCCCCGGTGGTGACGGCCGGAATACCGGTCCTGGGGATCTGTTATGGCCATCAGCTCCTGGCAAAGGCCATGGGCGGCAGGGTGGATTTTCACCCCGGCGGCCTGGAGATCGGCACCACACCCATCACCCTGACCCCCGATGCCCTGTCCGACCCCCTGTTCCAGGGGCTGCCCCCGGTTTTCAACGCCCATACCTGCCACTCCCAGACCGTGCTGAGCCTGCCCCCCGGGGCGGTGCATCTGGCGGAAAACACCCATGAACCCCATCATGCCTTTCGACTGGGCCACGCTGCCTGGGGGGTGCAGTTTCATCCGGAATATACCCATGCCATCATGAGCGGCTACATCCGCAGCATGGCGCCGGTGATTCAGGCCCTGGGCAAAGATCCGGCCCGGGTGCAAAAGCAGGTGACCGAAACGCCAGAGGCAAGTCAGGTGCTGGCACGGTTTGCCGCTCATATCCTTGACCCTTCATAGGGTCACGGCGATCTGTCCGGCCGAAGCCGTTTCATCAGGCCCCCGATGATGATGCCGCCCACAATGGCGGTGATGGGTGCCACCAGCACCAGGCCGATACTGCCCACCAGGGTCCGCATGATCTCGGCGGCCACGATTTTCAGATTGAGCATGCGCAGGATGCCCGGGGCCTTTACCTGAAACAGCATGAGCAGTGTCAGGTAACCGCCGGAATAGGCCAAAAGCAGGGTGGTGGCCATGGTGCCGATGACATGGCGGCCCACGACAAACCCGGACTGGATCAGTTCCATGGGCTGGATGTCCGGCTTTTTTTTCTTGATTTCATCCATGGCAGCGGCGATGTCCATGGCAATGTCCATGCAGGCACCGGATGCCCCCAGGATAATGGCGGAATAAAAGATCTGCCGTATGTCCAGGTCATAATATCCGGAAAACACCAGGGCGTTCACATAGGGCTGGGTGAGTCCGAACAGCCCGACCCGGCTGCCGAAAAAAAAGGTCACCCCCAGGGCGGTACCCAGGCCGCACAGGGTACCGATGAAGGCGGTGAGTCCTTTTTTGTTGCACCCCGCCACCAAAAAGATGATCACGGCAGACAAAAGAATCAGGGTGAGGGTGGTGGTGAACAGGGGGTTGTGACCGGCCAGAATCTGCCGGACCAGCACCTCCCAGAGAATAAACACCGTGAGCACAAAGGATATGAGCGCCTTGATGCCGATGATGCCTGCATACACCAGCAGGGCTGCCACAAATATACAGAACAACAGCAACAAGGTGTTCTGGCGGTACAGGTCCACGGCTTTGACATGACGTATCTCACCTTCTTCCAGGATGATGGCGGCGATGATCACATCCCCGGGTGCGAACAGGTTCTCCAGGTCGGTCTGCCCCACCAGGCTGTTGAAGGCGGTGAGGGTTTTTCCTTTGTACCGGCCTTTGCAGATCTCCACTTCCAGTTCCTGGTGCCCGATATGGGAAAGGCCTGATGACCGAACCTCTTCATTGTCAACTGTCAACACCCGGGCCGTGGTTTCCAGAACATCCGGGGCGATTTTCTGGGTCAGCGGCTTGACCGCATAATAACCGGCAATGCCCGCCAGGGTCAGCACCAGAAACAGGGTATGGACAAGGGTTGTTTTTACCATGTCAGGGTGATAGCAGAAAGATATCCGAAGGACAAGGGAGTTGGCATTTTCTACAGGACACCACAGGGGGCTTCAGGCAGGGTTTGTGTGGTGAGTAACTGCCGGGGGCCTGTGCCCGGCTGCAGGGATAAGCACTCCCGGGCCGGACACAGGCTGGTGCGAGGCGGTTTATAAGTTGAATCCCAGCAGACCGGCCATGGTCAGGGCGATCTGGGTGTTGTCCTTCCACCCTGAGAACCGGTGGGCACCCACCCCTGTGGCGGACATGGGAATCATGGTGGCGGTGTGGATCGTGGTGGTCCAGTTGATGTTGGCCCGTTCAGACAGCAGGTGGGCAGCGGTCAGGGCTGCCGGGTTGACCTTGTAATACCCGGCGGTTTTGCCGGCATCCGCATCTGCCATGGCTTTTTCCAGGCGGGCGGTTTCATCTTGTGAAAGATTGTCCAGGCCGAAGCGGTCTGCCAGAAATGTCAGATAGGCCTGGCGGTCCCCTTTATACTGTCCGTCACCATACGCCAGGGTGTCTTCCACAGATACCTTTGTGTGCAGCAGTTTTGCCAGGTCCAGTTTGTATCCCATGGCATCCATGCCCAGGCCCATGCCTCCGGTTTCATGGTCCCCCACCACCACGATCAGGGTGTCGTCCCTGTGCTGGAGGTAAAATTCATGGGCTTCCCGGACCGCATTGTCAAAGGCCAGGGTATCATGAATCACACCGGTGGGATCATTGGCATGGCCGGCATGGTCGATCCGGCCGCCTTCTATCATGAGAAAAAATCCATCCGGGTCCCTGGACAGGGAGTCAACCGCAGCCCGGGTCATGGCAGCCAGGGACGGGACATCCGGGTACTGGCTGACCCGTTCGATCTCATAGGGCAGGTGGGTATAGGTGAATGCGGCAAACACTTTTTCTTTTCCGGCAAAATCAGTCCGGTTGAATGCCCGGGCACCCTGCATGCCGATAAAGGTGTCATATCCTTTTTCTTCTAATGCCTGAACCAGGTTCAGATCATCTTTGCGCTTGGATTTTATGGGACGGCCCGTGGCATCTGTGTCCGTTATTTCTGCGGCCCGGGGGATGAAATGGCGGATACCGCCGCCGGCAATAAAATCCACCCCGCTGGCTGCCATATCCACAGCGATCTCATTTTCATTGTTTCTGGAGATGTTGTGGGCACAGAATGCCGCAGGGGTGGCGTGTGTCAGCCGGGTGGTGGTGATGATGCCCGTGGCCCGGCCATGTTCCTCAGCCGCTTCCATCAGGGTTTTTACATCCTGTCCGGCAGCATTTTTACCGATCACCCCTTTGTTGGTCTTGATGCCCGATGCCAGGGCCGTGCCGGCAGCGGCAGAATCGGTTATCAGGGTATCGGCGGCATAGGTGCTGTTGATGCCGGCGGTCTCAAAGGTGTTCATCAATAGCGCCTGGGACGGGTTGCCGGTTTTTTCCTGCAGAAAGAATTCACTGAACTGACGCTGGGATGCCCCCAGGCCGTCTCCGATAAAATAAAATACATACTTTGGCTGCCCTGCCAGTGCGGGCATGGCAGATAAGAGAAGTACCAGAACAAGAAAAAAGGTGGTTTTCATCTGTTTCATAATGCATTCCTCCCCTGAAATATTAATACATAAAATGACAGAATACCAACAGCTAAATTTTGTACCCGTAGTTTATTAGAATCAGATCAGGAATCCACTAGATTTTGTATACCTTTATTTAATTGTTTTGATATTATATTCAAGAAACGCTCTATCAGCAGATACCAGTGTACAGTTTTCAATGATCGCCTGGCAGACAATCAATCTGTCAAATGGATCTCTGTGAACAAACGGCAGGGTTTTTAAAAAAAGCAAATGTCTTTTGCTGATATTCAGAATATTGAAATCCAGTTTTTCACACTCATCAAACAATTTCTCAAAAGGGATATCCAGCACCAGTTTTGACAAACTCATCTTTATGGCGATCTCCCAGAAACTCGCAATACTGATGAAAATTCTGTTCTCTGGATCTGTGATTATTTCTTTTGCATTTTTTGAAAGCCTGTCATCATCATCAAAAAGCCAAAGCATTGAGTGTGTGTCCAGTAGAAGATTCATTCCATATATTCCTTGAAATCTTCTAGCGGTGCATCGAAATCATCGCGCATATGGATCAATCCCTTGAGGGTACCGGCTTTTCTTTTTATTTTTTTTATCCCTTTTGTTTTTTTCAGGATTATAATTTCAAAAGAATCCCCTGTGAAAGGAATATCTTCATCAAGAATTAGGGTTCTTGATGATTCAAGCCTTCCCTTTGTAACTATGGCCCGTTCCATAATATTGTCTCCCATCGATTCAGCCATTTTATGAAATTTCTAAGATACTTTTTACTTTATCATATCCAGTTTTAAGTGCAATCCCATTTTCCATAATGGTGCCGGCAGCCGTGTTTTATCCGGACCAATCCAGATCCTGGGTGGCAGATGATAGCATTGTTATCCATTTTCTGAACGCTTTCCTGCGGCCCCGGATACAGGGTTTTCTCTATGTGGGGACCCCTGTAATCTGCCCGGTTGGCACATCCTTTTGCACGATGTGCCACAGGTCCAATGCACAGGCTTTGGCCACACGAAAAAAAGCGGATATGTCAACCAGACAGCCGCTGTTGTGACAGGACCGGTTTTCTTCTGATGCAAATTCGGCGTATCAGGTCCACCAGGGGAAATGCCATGATTACCAACAGGATGAGCCATCCCTGAAGAGAAAAAGACCTGCTTCCGGCCCAGGCCGCATACAGATAGGGAGCGACACTGGCCACGGCCGTGATAACAGCCCACAGGAAAATGGCATCAGACCGCCTGGCGGTCTCCGTCAATGAATTGATAAGCCTTGCCAGTCCCAGCACGTAGGGCGGAACCGTCACCACATCCAAAAAAAAGAAGATACAGGGGTTGATGCCGTATCCCTGCATGATGGAAAACCCCAGAAACAGTTTCACTATGTCATATCCCCAGAGGACCACCATGGCCCTGAAGCAGTTTTTTTCACTGATTTTCAGGTTCATTGGATGCAGTATCTTTTTAATATGCGATTGATTATTCAGGCTGCAATTGTGACATACACCTGTTTGGAAAAGATTATCAGAATGATAGGGTATGGTTTGGAACATCAGAAAACCCGCTGTATGTCAAAAACACCTGCATCTAATAAAATCAACACCGCAGTCTAACACACGCCAAACCTTTTTGCAATAAGTAAATGCAACAGGCAGATGGTGGTGAACCAGCCTTGAAACCGACAAAGGGCAGAAAACCGATGCAGGAGGGAAGCAATAATAAAATGAAACCGTTTATCCGAAAAACCGCCTACAACGGTCCGGTACAGTCAGTTGTCCTGGATTGGGCAGGGACTGCAGTGGACCACGGGTGTACAGGACCGGCAGCTGTGTTTGTGCATGTGTTTGAACAGGTAAATGTGGCTGTTTCAACAGCCGATGCCAGACGGTTCATGGGACTGGCCAAAAAAGACCATATCCGCGAGATGTGCGGGTTGCCGGATGTGTCAGCTGCCTGGAAAAAACAGCACGGCCGGCTGCCGGATGAAACAGATGTGGACGACCTGTATCAGCGGACCGCTGCCATGATGACGGAAACCATCAGCCGGTACAGCGATCCCATAGACGGGGTGACCGATACGGTGGCGGAACTCCGGTCCATGGGTATCCGGATCGGATCCAGTACCGGATATGTCCGGGAGATGATGGATGTCCTTGTGCCTTCCGCCAGGAACAAAGGCTATGATCCGGATGCGGTTGTCTGCTCGTCCGACGTGCCGGCCGGCCGGCCGTTCCCCTGGATGTGCTATACGAACGCCATACAGCTGGGCACCTATCCCATGGAAGCCATGGTGAAAATCGGGGATACCATCGCAGATATTGCAGAAGGGCGCAATGCCGGCATGTGGACGGTGGGCATCACCCGCACCGGCAATGAACTGGGAATGACAGGGGCCGAGGTGAGCGCCCTTGATCCGGCAGACCTGCGAACCCGCCTGCACCGCATTGATAACCGCTTCAGACAGGCCGGTGCCCATTATGTTATCGAGACCTTTGCAGACATTATGCCGGTGATCCAGGACATCAACCGGAAACTGCAGGCCGGTGAAAACCCCCTGAGATAAACCGTATTGAGAGAATCAGCAATGGAAACCCTGCCTGACAATCCTTACCTGCTTTTGACCCCCGGTCCGTTGAGTACCACCAAATCGGTGAAACAGGTCATGCTCCGGGACTGGTGCACCTGGGATGATGATTACAAACAGATTGTGGAAACCATCCGGGCCACCCTGGTGCAGCTGGCAACCCCGGCGCCGGGATATACAGCCGTGTTGATGCAGGGCAGCGGCACCTTCTGTGTGGAGGCCTGCCTGACAACCGCCATCCCTGACAAAGGCAGGCTCCTGGTTCTGGCCAACGGGGCATACGGCCGCAGGATTGCTCGGATAGCCGCCTGCCAGAGAATCGATCACCTGGTACTGGACAGCGGGGATACAGAATGGCCTGATACGGAAGTGCTTTCCAAAGCACTGGCACAGGATCCGGGCATCACCCATGTGGCTGTAGTCCATTGTGAAACCACCACAGGCATGCTTAATCCCGTGGCTGACATTGGTGACATTGTCAGGCGGTTCCACCGGACATTCATCGTGGATGCCATGAGCAGTTTCGGCGGTATTCCCATGGATATGGCACACATCAAGGCTGACTATCTGATTTCCAGCGCAAACAAGTGTATCCAGGGGGTGCCGGGGTTTGGATTTGTCATTGCCGAAAAAAGGAAACTGGCAGGGACAAGGGGCAATGCCCGTTCTTTGAGCCTGGACCTGTTCGATCAATGGGAGACCATGGAAACGGGGCATGGCAAATGGCGGTTCACTTCCCCCACCCACGTGGTGCGGGCCTTTGCCAAAGCCCTGGAAGAACTGGCCGGGGAGGGCGGAGTAGCACAGCGGTGGAAGCGGTACCGGGAAAACAGGGACCTTCTGATCGCCGGCATGATACGACTGGGGTTTGTTCCCCTGCTGGACGAACCTTACCGGTCCCCCATCATCACCGCATTTTTAGGTCCGGATCATCCGGATTACCGGTTCAATCAATTTTATGACCGGCTCAAGCAAAAGGGATTTGTGATATATCCCGGAAAGGTGACCCAGCAGGACACCTTCCGCATCGGCCATATCGGCGACATCCATCCGGCGGATATCCCGCAGCTGCTGGCTGCCGTCCAAGATGCCATGTACTGGGTATGATCCGGCATTTCTGACAATGATCCTTCTGGTCAGCTGCCGTCTTTCCCGTGCCATACAGTGTCCATTGGATTTGCTTGGAAGCGAACGGCAAACCGTTCTATCCGGAAAGGTGAAAAAATGCTGCACATTGCCGGGAGGTTTGACGGGTGGTCAGGTTTTCAGTTTGATGACCTCTCTGTCCGGCTGGTGGGGAAATTCCGCAAGGGAGGGCCACCGCTTGCTGTCCTGGGCAAAAGTGGGCTCGCTCTGGATATATTCGCTGATCAGCCGGGCTGTTGCGGTTAGGGCGAATATGTGGGTCCGCTCGTACCCGTGGGAGGCATCCACCCCGAATCCCACCAGAGCGGTTCTGGCATCATGCCCGGCTTCAATGGCAGAGGCAGAGTCGCTGCGGTAATATGTGAAAATATCTTTGCGAAAATTGATGCCACAACCCTGGCACAATTTTACAAGTTTCCGGCACAAATGGTAATCAAATGGACCGGCCTGGTCTTTCATGGCAATGGTGGCGGCATATTCCGAGGAGTTCTGGTCAGGTGCCACAGGGGCCAGGTCAATGACCACCATCTCCGATACATCAGCGTATACATCTGAGGATGCGCCGAATCCGATCTCTTCGAATATGGTGAAAATCAGGTGGCAGTCCACCGGCAGGACCATGCCGGAGCCGGCAAGTGCCTTTGCCACGGTGAGCACAACGGCAGCCCCGGCCTTGTCATCCAGATACCGGGCATTGATGAACCCGTTTTCCGTTATTTCCGGCAACGCGTCAAAGGCAATGATATCGCCGATGTCAAACCCTTTATCAGCCAGGTCCTGCCTGCCGGCGCAGATCTCATCCACCCGCAGTTCCACATGGTCCCAGCCCACAGGCAGGGTATCCACCGCATCCCCCCAGGCATGGCCCGAGGCTTTCAGGGGCAGGACCGTGCCCCGCTTGGGACCGGCCTGGGTGAAGATGGTGACACGTCCCCCTTCGGCAAACCGGCTGGACCAGTTGCCGATGGGGGTGAGGGCAAGCTTGCCGTTGTCCTTGAGCTGGCTGACCATGGCCCCCAGGGTGTCCAGGTGGACGGTGACCGCCCGGTCCAGGGTGTTCTGCTTTCCGGGCAGGGTGGCCCGGATGGAGCCCCTGCGGGTAACTTCGAATTCAATGCCCAGTTTTTCCAGTTCTTTGCCCACATAGTGGACAACCTGGTCTGAATACCCTGACGGGGAGGGGATGCTTAACAGTTCTTTGAGCTGGTGTATGAGAAAGGTTTCATCAAGGCAGATGGGAGACATGGGTTTATTCCTTGTACTTGACAGCGGTTTCAGGGAAAAGCAGATCAACGAACCGCTGGGCTGTGGGCCGGGGTTCGTGGTTGGCGAGACCCGGTCGTTCATTGGCCTCGATGATGACATATTCAGATCCTGCAACATCCGGCACCATGAAATCCAGGCCGGTGACCGGAATTTCCAGGCATTGGGCTGCGGCTTTTGCCGCACGGACCAGTTCCGGGTGCAGCTGGTCGGTGACATCATGGATGGTGCCGCCGGTATGAAGGTTGGCGGTTTTGCGCACCAGCACCTCTTTTCCTTCGGGCAGGATGGTGTCATAATCCAGATTGTTTTCCGCCAGGGTTCTTTTGGTTTCCGCATCCATGGGAATGCGGCTTTCCCCGCCGGTGGCAGCCATGCGCCGGCGGTTGTATTTTTCCATAAGCTCTCTGATGGAATGGGTGCCGGTGCCCCTGATCATGGGCGGCCTGCGTACAGCTGCCGCCACCACCTCATAGTTGATGACAATGATGCGCAGGTCCTGTCCCGGTGCCAGTTCTTCGATGATCACATCCGGACAGGTATCTCTTGCCTTTTGTATGGCGGTTTCCAGATCTTTTTTTTGGGAGATGTCCACACTGATGCCTTCACCCTGCTCCCCCCTGGCCGGTTTGACCACCACGGCCCGGTATTTTTCCATGAACTTTCCGGCGGTGGAAAGATCGGTATACATGATCTGTTCCGGCACACGGATATTGTGTTTTGCCAGCAGTTTCCGGGTCAGGCGCTTGTCATCGCATTTGGTCATGGCAACGGCTGTGGTCAAATCTGACAAAGATTCTCTGCAGGAGATGGTTTTGCTGCCCAGGGTCAGGGTGAATAAACCGAATGCTTCATCCACAATGTCAATGCGGATGCCCCGCTGTTTGGCTTCATCCACGATGAGTTTGGCATAGGGGTTGAGTTTCGGATATTGCTGGTGGGTGGTGTACAGGTCCTGGTTGATGGGATTTTTGCGTTTGATGCAGAACACCGGAATCCGGTGGCACCCCAGTTTTTCATACAATGCAATGGCTTTTTTGTTGTTGTGCATGACGCTGATATCCACAAAAGCCCGGCCCCGGGTAAAATAGTGCTCGCACAGATGCCGCACCAGGCTGATTCCCACACCGGGAAAATCGCTCTGGGGATCCACGGCCAGAGACCACAGGCTGGCCCCTTTTTCAGGGTCGTTGAAGGCTGCCACATGGTCCACCCCCGTGACCGTGCCGATAACCCGGTCCTGGGCCAGATCCTTGGCGATCATATAGGTGCGCAGTTTGTTGGCCCGCTTGTCCAGGATAAAATCCGGGTCCGCTCCCTTCATGCGGCAGAGGCTGTAGATCCTGTTGATGGCCTCGGCTTCCTGTCTGGTGGATACCCGCTGGATCACAAAGGGATTGCGGGTGCGGTGGTCCATGGTATAGTCATGGGACCAGAGCCGGAAGGTGTGGGAAGGATCCAGGAACAGTTTTTCCGGGGCCAGGGATACCACCACATGGGGATCGATGATATACATGGCAATGTCCCGGCTGTCATATCCATATTGGGTCATGGTTTCCACGATGCGTGCATTGTCTGCAAAGGTGTGGCCGAACACCAGCCGTCCCCATCCCATTTCCACGAACGCATCAGGTGTCATGCCCCGGGTGGCTGGACCTTTCAGCTTTTCCCAGTTTCTCAGGGACTGGCCGAACCCGCGCTCCAGCCGGTGATTTGATTTGCCCATGACAAAGCTCCTTTGCCTTAGATATCGTGCCGCTGGCACCAGTATTCCAGCAGGGCCGCCTGCCAGAGTTTGGAGCCCTTCAGCGGGGTGATGTGGGATTCCGGATCTGCCAGGAGCATGTCGATATAGCCCCGGTTGAAGATGTGCCGGTCCCTGGCAGCGTCAGTGTTCAAAATATTGGTAACAAAATCCAGGTATTCGCCCTGGAGGTATTTGAGTGCCGGCACGGGAAAATACCCTTTGGGCCGGTCAATGACCTCATGGGGAATGACCGAACGTGCTGCTTCCTTGAGGATATGTTTGCCGCCGCCGCCCACTTTATGTTCCGCCGGTATCTTTGCCACCAGTTCCACCAGTTCATGGTCCAGAAACGGGACCCTGGCTTCCAGGCTTGCGGCCATGGTCATGTTGTCCACCCGTTTCACAGGATCTTCGGTGAGCATCACCGTGGTGTCCATGCGCAGGGTCTTGTCAATGGCGGTATCTGCACCTTCCATGGCAAAGTGCTCCTGGATAAACTGTGTGCTGTAATCATCTCCATGAAAGGCTTCAGTGACCATTTCCAGGTATTCTTCATGGGAACGGTCCCCGAAAACAGACCGGTAATCCGCCACCGGGTCAGTGCTTTCCATCATGGGGGGATACCAGTGGTACCCGCCGAAGATCTCATCCGCCCCCTGGCCGCTCTGGACCACCTTGACATGTTTGGCCACTTCCCGGCTCAACAGATAGAACCCGATGCAGTCATGGGAGACCATGGGTTCACTCATGGCGGTTACGCAGTCCGGCAGCGAAGGCAGCACTTTGTCCGCATCCACCTGGATTTTGTGGTGGTCCGTGGCAAAATGCCGGGCAATGATGTCTGAATACAAAAATTCATCTCCCTTTTCATCTCCCACGCTTTCAAATCCTATGGAAAAGGTTTTCAGATCTTTTTGCCCGGCCTCTGCCAGCAGCCCCACCACAAGACTGGAGTCCAGGCCCCCGGACAGGAGCACCCCCACGGGAACATCCGCCACCAGGCGCCGTTTGACCGCATCCATCAGGCTTTTGGTCACCAGCTGCTTCCAGTCATCAAAGGCATAGTTTTCTTCTTCTTTGTCCCGAAGATACATGGGTTGCCAATAGGTGCTTTTGGTCATGGTACCATCCTGGGTGATAAAGGCCCAGGTGGCGGGCGGCAGTTTTTCAATACCGCTGATCAGGGTGTGGGGGGCGGGCACTACGGAATGAAAGGTCAGATAATAGTGCAGGGCCTGGCGAGAAATCTGTTTCTTAATTTTTCCGGTAGCCAGCAAAGCAGGCAGGGAAGAGGCAAACAGCAGACTGTCTTCTGTCTTGTGAAAGTAAAACGGCTTTATGCCCAGGCGGTCCCTGGCCATAAAGACCCTGTCTTTGTTCTGGTCATATATGGCAAAGGCGAACATGCCGTTGAACCGGTGCACACAGTTTTCCCCCCAGGCATGAAAGGCCTTGAGGATCACCTCGGTATCCCCGTTGGAGTAAAAGGTATATCCTTTTTCTCTGAGTTCTTCTCTCAGGGTTTTGTAATTGTAGATGGCACCGTTGAACACGATGATCAGCCCCAGTTTGGGGTC
The DNA here is from genome assembly GCA_036351635.1 of Desulfotignum sp. Classification (GTDB taxonomy): domain Bacteria; phylum Desulfobacterota; class Desulfobacteria; order Desulfobacterales; family Desulfobacteraceae; genus Desulfotignum. Next base: position 13,689 of record JAZBPL010000080.1, on the reverse strand, counting down.
TATGATGGGCTGGTTGGAATGGTCGCTCAAATCGATGATCTTGAGGCGGCGGTGGCCCATAAGGGTCCATATGCCGTGATAGATATCTTCATTATCAGGGCCCCGCCTGGCCATGGCCTGGTTCATCCGGATGACTGAATCTTCGTAAATCGGTTGCCTGTTGAAAAATATTTCTCCGCATATGCCGCACATAAGCTCTCCTGTTGAAAGTGAAACGGGTTAATAATTGGTTTGGGGTTCAGATAATCCCAAAGATGGTCAAACGCGTAAGCTGAACAAGAAAATGGTACATCTTTCTGTCGGTTTCATGACAGGTAATATACAGGATGCATTGAAATTTGTCAATGTGACAGAAACTGTCGCGGCCAGGGTTGTGCCGGCAGCTGTTTTCCTGTATGGAATGAAAAGTGGTTTTATAAATGCGTTGGCAGTCAGGACAAAAGGAAGCCTGGAATGGATATAGCATATTGCAGCATCTGCGGGTCCCGGATGGAAACCAGAATACCGGAGGAGGATGACCATGTCCGGCCGGTGTGCGGCCGGTGCGGCCATGTCCATTATGAAAACCCCAAGCTCGTGGTGGGATGTATCCCGGTGCTGGGGGACCGGGTGCTGTTGTGCAGAAGAAACATCGCGCCCCAAAAAGGCAGATGGACCCTGCCGGCCGGGTATCTGGAAAACGGAGAATCGGTCCAGGACGGTGCAGTGCGCGAAACCCTGGAGGAAACAAGGTCAGCGGTGGAAATCATCGCCCCCTACCGGATGTTCAACCTGGTGTTTGTTCACCAGATCTATCTGATGTTCCGGGCAAAGCTGCTGGATGAAAATTTCGGTCCAACCAAGGAAAGCACGGCTGTGTGTCTGTTTTGCGAGGCGGATATCCCATGGGACGATATCGCTTTTGAATCGATCCGCCAGACCCTGAAAGATTTCTGCCATGACCGGAAGCAACGGGATTTTTCCTTTAAGATAAAGGATATCGCCCCGCAAAAACCGGTATGAGCTATATCACAAAGCAGGCGGTGAAGTGCCGTTAAATTTTTTTGGGGCGTACTTTCCCATGGGCTGCTTTTTTCAAAGGATATCCGTCAGGATTTCAAACCGTTCAAAGGGCGGCATGACACAGGCACCGGAAAAATGTTTTTTGGCGGTTTCCAGCATGTTTTTTGCCTGCAGCGTGCCGGTATGCACGGGATCATCCGATATTTCCATCTCCCGGCGCAAAGCTTCGGGCACGGCAATGCCGTCCACTTTGTCATGGAGAAAACAGGCATGTTTAAAGGACAGAAGCGGCAGAATCCCCATAATTTTGGGCACCGGCAGATGGGCACAGGCATCAGCCAGTGTCCGGGCGGTTTTTTCATCATACACCGGCTGGGTCACGATGAACCGGCATCCGGCGGCAACCTTTTTTTCCAGGCGCCGGATCTCATTTTTGAGCCCGTTACGTTCCGGCCGGAAATCCAGGACCGCCCCAGTGGTCAGGCCGGCATCATTTCCCAGGGTGATGAGCCCGAACACGTTCACATCTTTTACGGCCGTTGCCCCGTCCTGCTGCCGGGCTGCAGAGGGATCACCGGTGACGGCGATGAGGGTATCGATGCCTAAAGCTTTGGCCCCCCACAGTTCCGCCTGGAGCCCCAAAAGATTGTGGTCACGGACCGTCAGGTGCAGGATGGATGGTTTGCCGGTTTTTCGGGTCAGCAGGTGGCAGAAAACCATGGCCGACATCCGGGGTTTTGCCACCGGGTTGGTGGCCACGCTGAAGCCGTCAAAATCCAGATGGGCGATATGGGCCAGTTTGTCCAGCAGTGCCCGGGGGTCATTGCCTGCCGGCGGCACCACCTCGATGGTGGTTATAAATTTTTCGCTGTCGGAAATAAGAAATGACATGGGGTGTGCTTCCTCCTGTCAAAGGTTAACTGACAGTGTCAGTATGCCTTGAATCCGGGGCAGGGTCAATCAAAACCGCCGAAATATGAAATCCTTCTCCCATGTGAAATCGGCGGTTACTGGAAAATGGTCCGAGGGATACTGGTCGCCTTTGTGGAAGGTCAGGACCCGGTGGGTGCCCGGCCGGATATTCCCCCTGTAGAGGATCCAGTCAATGTGGCGGCCGTCGGTTTTACCGGTAAAACCGTGAAAGGTGCCGTGGGGGTCCTGCGCAAACACCTCATTGAACCCGTGGGCCTGAAAGGTCTGGAAAGCGGATGAATCATGGCCGGCATTGAAATCACCGGTGATGATCATTGGCAGCCCCGGTGGGAACCGTTTCAGAAAGGTCATGACCAGGTCCGCGCTCCGGGCCTGGACCGCCGGGGCAAAATCAAAGTGGGTGTTTGCGGCCAGCACGGACCAACCCTGTTTTTCGAACCACCCTGCAACGCACTGCCTGGGCCACCGGGACCCGGCCATTTTGGACGGGATGTCGGGAAAACGGCTGATGAAATGGTGGCGGTGGCCCATACAGGTCCAGTCTTTGTGGAAAAAGATCATGTTGGACTGCCACCAGGGCAGTTTTCTGTTGTACCGGCCGATATGGCCATATCCCTCCAGGGTCTTTTCAAGGAAATCCGCCTGAAAATGGTTTACCTCCTGGAATCCGATGAAATCCATGTTCAGCTGTTTCAGAAAATCCCCTACCACTGCCTTTCGGCTGTCCCAGCGGTTTTCACCGTCTCTGGCCAGGCCGAACCGCAGATTCATGGTCATCACGCTGAAGGCGGCAGGATCTTTTTTCATGGCCTCAGTCATAATACCCGTCAATAACGATTTCGAAACTGTCGGTTTTTACGTTTTTCACCTCTCTTATTCTTACGCCGTATATGGAATCTTTTATGACCATGGATGTGTGTTTTCCTTTTACCAGGGTGTTTTTTTCAACCATATTTCTGACACGGATCATGGGCTTGACAGAGATAACAGGCGGTTTTTCCTGAAGCAGAAGAAAATCTTTTTCAATCATGAGTGTTTCAATTTTTTTCTTTTGTTTGTCGATTTCAGGTTGTTTCCGGGCAATCTCTTTCATCAGAAATTTTTGTCTGGCGTTATTTTCGAGCGTATATCTATGTGTTTCACCTACGGCTGTTCGATAACAATGGGACACGTCGGTTAAAGATTGGATCAGGTGATGTTTCTGCCGGTCCAGGGGGAGTCCTTTTATCTGCTCCAGTACCTCTTCCATATAGTCCAGTGAATCCTCATTGTTGGATAGTTTCAGCGGGTTGTCATCTGAAACGCCGGTATCTTCATTCGGCTCATAGACCTGGATTTTCTGTTCCAGAGAGGAAATATGCTTCAAGGTATCAGCATCACAGATTTTGATGAGATAATTCAGAATATTGAGTTTTTCCAGATAGTCATTTTGGGTTTTGCGTTTGTTTTTGAGTGCCAGTGCCAGGGTGTCAAATGCATCTTGTTTTTGAAGTGTTCGTAATACTGCTGTCTCTTCATCGATCAACCGGTTAATTCTTTCCACCTTGAGATTGGGTATACTGCCGATTTGAAGCACAGATGGCTGTTCAAGGCTGGAGTGTACATTTTTTAAAACAATGGTTTCCCGGGCATGGAGTTCACTGAAAAACACACTGGACTGCGGTGCTAAAATGTCCTTTGATGACACAACCCTGGTCTGGGTAATATTTTTGGTCACCTTTACACTGCCCCTTGCTATGACAACTGTGCGATAATCCGATGCACGGGCAAAAGAGTCATTTTCCCCTGTTTCCCCTTTGATGTCTATATCTCCGGAAGCATCTGCCCGGCCCAGAATGTTGCCCAATATTGTCAGGTTGTGACAGGATACCGTGCCTTTGGTTTCAATGTTCCCCTCTATTTTCAGGTTGACATCCTGATAGGTTTTTCCTGTATCTGTCTGAATATGGCCTGTCAATACCTCGGTTTTTCGGTTTTTGACATACGGCTCAACAAACAGGGTCCTTTGGTTAAACAGCAGCGGGATACCGTCCTGACACGCAATAAATGTCAGCCCTTTTTTCTCAACTCCGAAACCGCCCATTACATTTTGCATGCGGGGATTCGGCGGCAGTATGGTATGTCCCAGAACATTTACGCCGGGTCTTCCATTCTCATGGGGCGTTATCTCTGCCAGGATCTGTCCCTTTTTGACCAGGTTTCCCGGGGTTTCAATATTGTCATGAGAAATCGCTACATCAAAAAAAAATTGAACGGCTTCATCAATGGGCGGTGTGCATGGAGTGCCCTGGGCAATTTTCAGACTGTCACCGGGCTCTGATTCCGTTAGAAAGGTGTTGACCAGTTCATCACTGATCAACCCCGCACGAATGCCATTTAATTTTAACCAGTTGTGAAAATGATTCAGTGCTATTCCTTGAAAAGATTCTTTTTTGCGATGAAGAATGACTTCCATTTTGTCTTTGGCAATGGTGAAATCAAACAGTTCATTTAACTGCCTGCAGGAACTGATTTCAGACTGGTAGCGCATGACAGCCTTTCCCAGGGATAACCGTTCTTTTTCAATCTGCTGTTGGATTTTCAGAATATACAGGATATCATCATCTTTCAACTGGAAAAGATCCTGCAATATGCTGCCCAGATACTGTTTGGTTTTTCCTGATGACTGTTGTTTTTTCTGATATTTCAAAGCCTGGTTCAGTTGTTCAATGGTTATAAAGCCATATTTTACCGCAATTGCTCCGAAACGCTTGTTAATGGTCATCTTTTCCATTTCCGATGTGGCGATGTCATATATGGCCTGCTCAAGAAAATGGTCCTGGATTCTATCCTGGGTCAGCAATATAGCGGTTTTATTGGATTGGCTGATTTGTTTTTTTTCAACCAGGATATCACCGATTTTTTTGCTTTTCTGATTTTTTCGGAAATAGTCATCTTGAAAAAATAGCGCTTCTTCAACATTTTTTGGGGTAACAAATCGGTTGCTGACTCCGATTTCTCCAAATTTTTTGTCAAGCATTTTTGTTTTCAGGTGATTTCTCAAGGAGACCAGGAAATCGATTTTTTCCTGTGTCAGGATTTTTCTTTCCCTGAAAATGTTCACCACGTGAAAATCAGGATCCCTGTGATATATTTCAATCAGCAGTGACAATATCTCCTGCTCCTGACGGGCAGAGATAAATTTACATTTGACAGCCAGTGAAATAAGGCTTTGGTTTTCTTTTTGGATATTTTTTCCGGGGGACATTTCCAAATTGGTCTTCCTCATTGGCAAGCCGGTCGCAAGTCATACCCGGCATGGTCATTTCAGTAATCACCGAATCACACAGGTCCGGCATAGACGTGAAAACCACCAATGCATCATTGGGTCGGTCCTGGATTCAACTGTATACTCCGGGTGTTGTACCATTAGATATGCCACCTTGACAATAGTGCTTTACAATCAACACAGGTATAAACAGCATATCACCAGGACACGCGTTTCAGTTTTCGCATATCTTTTGCTATGTTTATGGCGGGCCGCCACAGTTGCGGCCGTTTTATGAATCTGGCCATAAACGCCGGTGAACGGGGGCTGATGCGGGCATTTTCGCAGAGCAGCCCGGACAGGTTGAGAACCGGTCCAGCAGGTGAAAGGTGCCGCCTGCAATAATGATTTTCATGGGTTTATTCCGCGAAATGCAAAACCGGTCATCCCAAAAAATACAATTATGACTTGACCCGACAAGGGGGGAGTGATAGCAATATAAAAAGTCTGTTCTGCAGTTTCTCTGTGGGGATCTTGTCTGGAATGATGCGGGAATGCATTCAGGTAACTGTTTTGATACGGCCGGATGCTTTTTCTTTCAGCATACAGGAGGTGGGTGTGGGAATCAGTTATAAGATGCGCCTTATTCTCATTGGTGCTGCTGTCTGCATCACGGCAGGGGCCGGCCTGGTTCTCAAGGGGTTTTTTATCCCTGATTCCTTTGGCGTTTACGGATATTACAGGGCCGATGCCATTCAGGAAGTTTCTGAACGGCCTGTCCGCCACGGCACCAATCAGTCCTGCTTCACATGTCACCCCTATGAAGCGCAGATCCATAAAGCGGGACTGCACCGGACCATTTCCTGTGAATTCTGCCACGGCACCTGGGCAGACCATGTGGCAGAAGGAAAAAAGATCGGGACCCTGCCGGTGAAAAAAGGCAGCGAGATCACCTATCTGTGCCTGCGCTGCCACAACACGGAAATCAAGGCAAGGGCCGTCACTGTTATCAAAACCGTTGCCATGCCGGCCCACCTCACGGACCAGAAAGTAAAATCCACCCATGACTGCAACCAGTGCCACCATGTGCACGCCCCCTTGAAATATATTATCCGGGCCAGACAGATCACCGGACTGGTTGAAAAGGAGGCAGCCCTGTGAACCGCAGAGCGTTTATCAAAAAGGTATTGGACGGCAGTATCGGCGGGTCCCTGCTCCTGGTGTATCAGTTGGCATCAGCCGGGATGGACCTGCCTGAGCAGCTGCCCGGCCTTCGGGGAAGTGCATATGATATCCACAAGCAGCAATTTGCCTTTATCGTGGACATCACCCAGTGTATCGGGTGCGGATCCTGCTGTGTGGCGGACAAGCGGGAATACAATGTGCCGGACGGCAATTACCGCACCTGGGTGGAGCGGTATGTGAAAGGGTTCTCCGACCAGATTTATGTGGACTGCCCCAACGGGGGGCTGGATGGGTACCAGACCCCCAGGGATGATATCGATGAAGAGATCAGGGACACCTTTTTTGTGCCCAAGCTGTGCAATATGTGCAAAGAATCCCCCTGTGTTCAGGTATGTCCGGTGGGAGCCACCTTCATATCCCCGGACGGGTTTGTGCTGGTGGATGAAAAGCGCTGCGTGGGATGTGCCTACTGCATCCAGGCCTGTCCCTATTCTTCCCGGTACCTGAACCCGAAGACCCGGGTGGTGGAAAAATGCACCTGGTGCTACCACAGAATCCGCAAAGGCCTGCTGCCGGCATGTGTCGAAGTCTGCCCCACCGGGGCCAGGAAATTCGGCAGCCTCACCGACAAAACCTCAGAGGTGTACAAAATTCTGAAAGGCCCCGGGGTGCTCACGGTATTGAAAAAAGAGATGGGTACCTGGCCGGCCCTGTATTACAAAGGTGCCAGAAGGGAGGTGATCTGATGGGCCCGTCATCGTTTCTTGTGTCCAATTATGTGTTTCCCAATGACCTGCATGTGCACTGGTCCATGATGATCGTGCTGTATCCCTATATCACCGGCCTGGTGGACGGGGCGTTTATCATTGCGGCTCTGTATTATCTGTTTGACGTAAAAAGCCTGAAGCCGGTGGCCCGGTTTTCCCTGCTTTTTGCCCTGGCATTTTTATGCTGCGCCACCCTGCCGCTGCTTTTGCACTTAGGAAGGCCGGAAAGAAATTTCAACATGCTGCTCACCCCCAATCCCAGCTCTGCCATGGCCGGGTTCGGGTATATCTATGCCGTGTCCATGGGGGTGCTGGTGTTTATCATTTTATTTGTCTTTCGGCCGGTGTTGGTGGCACTGCGGCAGACCACCACCGGGTGGCGGCATCTGCTGTACCGGGTATTGACCTTTGACAGCCTGGATCTGTCCGCATCCGCCCTGGCCATGGACGGCAAAATCATCCGGGTTCTGGTGGCCATAGGGATACCCGTGGCAGTGGTGCTGCACGGTTATGTGGGGTTTATTTTCGGGGGGGTCAAGGCCAATCCCACCTGGTCCACCCCGCTCATGCCGGTGATTTTTTTGTTTTCCGCCTGTGTGTCCGGCATTTCCGCCATTATTCTGGCCTATATCATTATCTGCCGGTGGACCGGGCGCACAGTGGACCATGCCTGCATCACCACCATGATCAAGACCCTGACCGGATTTTTCATTCTGGCCTTCAGCTTTGAAATGCTGGAGGTGTTTTCCCATTCCTATTTGAAGTCCGGTTACCACCATATGGTGGAGGGCCTGTTGAACGGTCCCCTGGCAGCGTCCTTCTGGCTGTGGCAGGTAAAAATCGGTTCAGTGATCCCTCTGATCCTTCTGGCTGTTCTGGCATTGTTCCGGCTCAAAGAAGGGGTGTTTAATTTCCTGGCGGCCGTCACCTCTGCTATTTTACTGCTTCAGGTGCTGATCATGCGCTGGAATGTGGTGATAGGGGGCCAGCTCATGAGCAAAAGCGCCCGGGGATATACCGAGTTTCATCCGGAATGGTTTGACAAGGAGGGCATTGTGGCGGTGATTGTGGTCATGGCCATTCCCTTTTTTATTTTGTTTGTCTTAGGCCGGATATTTCCGTTTTTTGCCGCTGATACCCGTATTAAAAGAACATGATATAAATGTATAAATTTAAGAAGGGAGGAAAAAGATGATCAGGTCATTAGCCATGTGTCTGGTATTTTGTATTCTGGGGGCCGGGACAGCATCGGCTCTTACGGATCTGTCCTTTGATGTCAAGAACCCCAAGGTAAAGGAGATGAACAAAAAATGCATCACCTGCCATTTAAAGGAAAACAAGTCCCTGGTGCTCCAATGGGAAATGTCTGCCCATGCCGCAGCAAAGGAAGGCCAGGTGGGGTGTTACAACTGCCATGCTGCAGACAAGGGGGATGAAGCAGGATACGAACATGAAGGGGCTTATATCAAGGCCATCCTTTCTCCCAATGACTGTGCCAGATGCCATGAACCCGAAGCCAGGGAAATGGGCGTATCCCACCATGCCACTGCCGGAGAGATCATGGCCTCGTTAGACAATATGCTGGCGGAAACCGTGGGCGGCATGCCTGATAACAAAGCCAACATGGCCAGCGGGTGCTGGCAGTGCCACGGCTCCATTGTCACCCTGAAACGGGACAAGGACGGCAATACCCTGCGATCCAGGACAGACGCCCCCCAGATGGACCACAACACCTGGCCCAATTCCGGTATCGGCCGGATCAATCTGGACGGTACCAAAGGGGCGTGCAATGCCTGTCATTCCAAACATGATTTTTCCGCTTCCCGGGCCCGGCAGCCGGAAAACTGCGGCAAATGCCATCTGGGGCCGGATCATCCCCAGAAAGAGATCTATGAGGAATCCAAGCACGGCATTGCCTACTTCACCGCAGAAAAAGGCTATACCCGGAACGGCATGAATATCTACAAGGACGGGGCCTGGGTTCTGGGGGAAGACTATCACACCGCCCCCACCTGTTCCACCTGCCACATGGGATCATTTGTCAAGCTCAACGGCGCCATTGCCAAAAACAGCCATAACGTGGGAGACCGGATCTCCTGGAACCTGCGTGCCCCCATCTCCTCCAAGTTGAACCGGGTGACGTTCACCGACGGCACGGTGACGGATATCACTGGAGAGATGCCCCCGCGGCCTGGCCAGAAAGCCCCGGCCAAATCCTATATACGGGAAGGGGATGCGTTGAAAAAAGTGGTTGCAGAAAAAACCATCCAGAGCGTGGTATCCTGGGAAGAGCGCCGTGCGGCCATGCAGGAGGTGTGCAAATCCTGCCACGGGGTGAACCATGTGCGGGATTTTTACAAGCAGCTGGATGACCTGGTGCACCTGTATAATAACAAGTTTGCCAAACCAGGGGTGGAACTGGTGGATATGCTCAAGGCGGACGGTATCTGGGAAAATACCGGATTCCAGCACAAGATCGGGTTCACCTGGTTTGAGATCTGGCACCATGAAGGCCGCCGGGCCCGCATGGCCGCAGCCATGTTTGCGCCGGACTATACCCACTGGCACGGCATGTATGAGGTTGCCAGAAATTTCTACCATGAATTTCTGCCCGAAGTCCAGGAACTGGCAGATCATGCCGGCATGGGAGAAAAGTATAAACAGCATATTGCCGACCTGCTGGCCCGTCCGGAACATATGTGGATAGAGACCGGGGGCAGCGCCGCCACCATGAAGTACATAGAAGAAGAGAACAAGCTGCGGTACAACCAGTAGCAGGTATCCTTCATTCGTCATACCCGCGGGCAGGTCCGGTTTTCCCGGGCCTGCCCCATATTTTCAAGGTATTCATGCACCCTAAATGGTTTTCTACATGGTTCATTTTGCTGATGCTGTTCCTGATGTTCTCACAGAATGCTGCAGCGGAATCCGATGACACCCTGAACCGCTTGTTTCATCAGGTGGAACAGCTGGATATCCAGTACCAGGGCTATACCCTGTGTCACATCCTCACACCGGAACAACGTAAGACCGCAGAAAAAAACCCATTGGCATCCGGATCACCTGACCTGTATAAATTTGCGGACGACACCCTGCATGTGGTGGCGGACGCTCGCACCCACCGGGTCCTGGTGATGTATGAAAAAATAGACTCCGCCTCCCGGGAGCAGCTTGAAATCATGGTGGGACGGCTGTTTCTGGCCTTTGACGAGCCGACCATATCCGCCCATGACAAGGTGATTTACTGGGCCTGGGGGGAAAAGGGGAAATTTTCCCGGTACCAGTTCGATCTGGCCAAGGAAAAAAAGCAGCCCCTGTCCATCCTTGCCACGGTCAAACTCAACAGTGAACTGTCCATAATGGAAAAAACCGGTGATGAGGCTTTCGGGGATGTGTACGTCATCATCAGCTCTGATCCTGTGCTCCGGTTTTTTCAATAACAAAGATAGAGACCTCTTTGGCCCCGGATTGAATTACCTATCAGCTGGATCTGTCTGCTGCGGTTCCGTCCGATTTTATTTGCCCTTGATTGACTTATATCAAGGAATTGGCCATGGGCCTTTCTGTATACTACTGGCAAGTTAATATGAAAAGGCGGATAACCGCAAAAATCAAAGGCCATGATATGGATGCAATAACACTGACCCTGGAATCAAACGATTTCATTGACACGGTCCAGGAAATGAGCCGGTCGAATTTGAGCCGCTGCTGGCATTGCCTTTGCTGCAGCGGGGGCTGTCCGTTTGCACAGGATATGGATATCCTTCCCAATAAGGTCATCCGCATGGTTCAGCTGGGACTCAAGCAGCAGGTGCTGATCAGTTCCGCCATCTGGCTGTGCGTGGGCTGCAACACCTGTTCCATGGAGTGCCCCAACGCGGTGGACATGGCCGCGGTGATGGATGCGCTTCGCCGCATGGCGGTTGCGGAAAAAGTGACCATTGCGGAACCGGGTGTTCTTTCGTTTCACCAGAGAGTGATCGATTCCATTGCCCGGTACGGCCGGACCCATAAACTGGAAATCATGATGCGGTATAAACTGTCTGAAAAAGATTTTTTTTCGGATATGGATCTGGGGTTGAAAATGCTGTCCAAACGGAAACTGGATCTCATGCCCTCCAAAGTGAAAGACAGAAAACAGGTTCAGGATCTGTTCAAACTGGCAAAGGATTTGTCATGACATTTTTTCATACACAATTGAACTATTTTCCGGGCTGCTCCCTGGCCACAACCGCCAAGGAGAACAATGCCTCCCTGACATATTTTCTGGAACAGTTTGATATCGTGTTGAAAGAGATTCCGGACTGGAACTGCTGCGGATCATCTTCCACCCACAGCATCGATGCCGGACTGGCCCTGGCCCTGGCTTCCCGGAACCTGTTCCTGGCCCCGGATGACAAACCGCTGCTCATCGCCTGTCCGGGATGCCATCTCCGGCTGGGGGAAGCGAAATTGACCCTGCATGCCAATGCCGAAAAAAGAAGCCGGGTGGAACACCATTTCGGACAACCGTTTCATGCCGATCTCAAGCTGCTGCATTTTTTTGAGCTCCTGGCGGAGATGAGCTGCGCCGGGCTGTTCAAGGACCTGACCGGCCGGCTGAAAAATCTTAAAATCGCCGCCTACTATGGATGCATGCTGGCACGGCCTCCCCGGATGAACAGACTGCCCAATCATTACGGGTTGATTGAAAAAACCATGACCGCTTTAGGCGGTGATCCGGTGCAATGGGGATTTTCAGGTACCTGCTGCGGCACGTTTCTGTCTGTCAGCCGGCCGGCCATATCTTCCAGGCTGGTGAACCGCATCATGAAAGGGGCCATTCAATCCGGCGCGGAATGTATTGTCACGGCCTGCGCCATGTGCCATCTGAATCTGGAGATCCGGTGCGCACCTGAAAACCGGATCCCGGTGTTTCATTTTTCCGAAATTCTGTCTCTGGCCCGGGATGGAAAAGCGTCCAGAGAATGGCTGAACCGCCATCTGATCGACCCGGTCCCGGTATTGAAAAACCGATGGCAGGTGTGATTTCAGTCGTCTGCTCTCAATGTCAAAACCACCACAGTGATATTGTCACTGCCGTCTTCAGTCAGGGCGGTTTTTATCAGGGTAACTGCGGCAATCGCCGGGTCTGTTGTTTGTCGGCAGGTGGTGATGATGGTGCCTGGTGAGATATGGCGGTAACACCCGTCCGACATCAACAGAAGCACGTCGTCGTCAGCCAGTTCAAACCTGCCGGATTGGGGTGCCAGGTCGCCGCATCCGATATACTGCTCCAGTACCTGCCGGGAATAATGGGTTTTGGCCTGATCCCGGGAGATCTCTTTTTCCGCAACCAGGAAATCCGCCAGGGTCTGGTCCCGGGTGATCCTTGTCAGGTGATCCCCATGCAGATGATACAGCCGGCTGTCCCCGGAATGGGCCCAGAACACGGTGTTGTCCGACACCACGGCACAGACCAGGGTGGTGCCCATGCCGTTGAGATACGGGTCTTTTCCCGCCATATCGCAGATCTCCCGGTCCATTTTTGTGTAAAACCGCTTCAGGGATTCCAGGGGGGACGATCTCTTTTCAAAAGCCAGACCCTGGAGGTGTTTGATCACATGACGAGAGGCGATCTCCCCGCCGATGGCCCCGCCCAGGCCGTCGGCCAGGGCCAGCAAAGCGAAATCATGGCCTTTGGGGTGAGATTGATTTTCAAGGCAGGCCAGGTAACGGTCCTGGTTGGTTTTGCGGTGATGACCGATATGGGTGGCCGTCGCAATGTCCATGTGGCAGCCGGGCAGGGCATCCCGGGCTTCATTCTGCCCGGTGCTCATGCAGCAGTAACGTCCCGGTAACAGCACCGGCCCGGATCTGCGGACCGGGTCAGGACCAAAGTCCGTGGCATTCTCAAGCCACTGACGGGCCTCTTCCGGTTTCTGAAACCGGCGGTCCGGGTCTTTTTCACAGGCTTTCAGGATAAACTGTCTCAGGGAGTCGGGCAGGTGTTTCATCTGTTGACCCGGATCAGGCAGCGGCTGGTGACGAATCTGTTTCATGAGTTCCGCTGAATCCGCAGCACCCCAGGGCAGCCGGCCGGTCACCATGTGAAAGGCGGTAATCCCTAAGGAAAACAGGTCACTGCGAAAATCCGCAGGCTCGCCGTCAAACACTTCCGGGGCCAGGTAATGCAGGTTTCCGCCCATGTGAAAATCATCGGTTCCCACGGGACAGGCCAGGCCGAAGTCGATGAGCTTGATCCGGTGGTCTTTGGATACCATGATGTTGGCCGGGTTGATGTCCCGGTGCACCAGGCCTTTTTTTCCGGCATAGACCATGGCGGACAGCAGCTGGTCCAGGTAAGTCCGGGCAAGGTCCGGGGGAATGCGGTGCTGCCGGGCGATCAGTTCCTCCATAGAAAGGCCTGTGAGGTATTCACAGGCAATGAACACGGTTTTGAAACGGGATGTGATATCGTATACCTTGAGAATGTGGGGATGATCCAGATCTGCGATGATCCGGGCCTCGTTCTTGAAGCTGTCTTTGAATTCCTGGTTCATGGACAGGTGGTGG
>JAZBPL010000079.1:0-7533 GCA_036351635.1 Desulfotignum sp. | reverse complement strand
ACGACATCGGTGTCCCTGATGACATGTGCTGGCGGGCGGTTTTCCAGATGATTTTTGATCCGGGGACCACAGGGCATTCCGGAGCCGGACAAAATGATAACAGGCACAAACTGGAGCTGGTGATGCGCCAGGCACTCGATATTGCCGGAAGGGCGGCATTTTCGAGACAGGCATTGCTGGATCTGATGAAAGCGTGTAACACGGCATTTGTATCGGTGTGTCATAAGGAACTCTCTGATGCCCTGAATGATCTGGACGAGTTTGCCAAAGAATTCAAATCCATCTGTCTTACCCGCCAGGATAATATCAAAACCCTTGAAAAAGAAACCCTGGAAACCGTTGCCTCGGACCTGGGCATCCGGGATAAAATCCGGCAGGTCAAAATCCGGTTCAGGCATACCATTGAGCAGTTCCAGGCAGATGCGGTGAAACTGGACCACATGAACAACACCGATCACCTCACAGGATTATACAACCGCCGGTTTTTTGACCGGCAGCTGGCCCTGGAACTGGACCAGGCCATGAAGGAAAAAACCTGGCTCCACCTGTTGATGGTGGATATTGACAACTTTAAACGGTTTAATGATACCTATGGCCACCAGATCGGAGATCAGGCATTGAAAACCGTTGCCAAACATATCCAGACTGCCTGCCAGGCGGAAGCTGAAAAAATCGGGATATATTTTTTCCCCACCCGGTATGGAGGGGAGGAATTTGCCGTTATCCTGCCTGCTGTGGAGCCGGGGCTGGCTGTCACCATTGCAGAGGGCATCCGAAAAAAGATTTACCAGTATACCTTTGTTATCCGCACCTGTGACGGTACCATAAAGCATAAGGGACTGAATCTGAGCGTGAGTATCGGCGGAGCTGCCCTGGATCACAACGGAACTGCAGATGTAGCCACTCGGCGGGAAAATTTGATGAAACAGGCGGATGCCGCCATGTATGCTGCAAAAAAAGCAGGCAAAAATCAGGTGAAAATCGGGTAGAAAATATCAGTCATCAAACTATCAGACAGCAAACAAGGACAGCTGGTTCCGCCGGGCATCAACATGCTGGACCGTTACCTGGACGATATCCCCGTTTTTGAGGCTGAGCCCGGATGCCGGCAGCCTGGCCTCAATCATGAATTCCTTGAGCAGAATATTGTAATGGTCCCGGTGGCATTCCAGTACCAGCGCTTCCACACTGCTGCCCCGAAGGGATTCCAGGTATTTGAGCAGCCAGTAGCGTTTCCTGGCCCCCTGTATGCGGCCGGCATTGGCCATGGGACCCGAGACAGCAGCCAGTATATCTTCCAGTTCATTTTTTGAATAGGCAGGATTCATTCCCAGAACCGACTTGATCTGGCGCTGGGTGAGCAGGTCGTGGTACCGCCGTATGGGAGATGTGGCAGTGGCATAGGCGGCTACCCCTAATCCGGAATGGGTCTGGGGATAGGTGCTGATCACGGCCCGGCTTAAATGCCTGCGCTGCAGGAGATTGGGGAGCAGCGCCGTTTCAACCCCCTTGAACAGGCGCTGCCCCGGCGGGGGCTGGGAACGGAATACTGCCGGTGTCTTATGGTCTGCAAGGAACTGGGCCATCAGGGAATTGGCAAAAATCATCATTTCCGACACCAGCATCCTGGAGGGGTTTTCCCGGTCCACCCTGGCATAACGGATTTCTCCGTTTTCCTCTATCCATACATTGACCTCGGGCAGGGTGATCTGCACAGCACCGGCTTTCAGTCGTTTTTCCCGCAGCAGGGTGGCAATTTTATAGAGACTGGTGATGGGATCATCCTTGCCGTTTAAAAGGTTGGCCTCGGAATAGCTCATCTGCTGGTGAATCCGGATAATGCTGGGAACAATTTTAAAATCAAGGACTTCAAAGAACCGGTTCATCTGGATCAGGGTGCTGATGCCGGGCCGGGTTTCCCCCTGCCGCAGGCTGCACAGATCCTCGGACAGGTCACCAGGCAGCATGGGCAGTTTGTCATCAGGCATATAGATGGAACTGGCCCGCTGCCGGGCTGCCATGTCAACCGGGTCTCCGGATATGATATAGGCCCCCACATCGATAATATGGATTCCCAGGCAATACCCCTGGTCTGTTTTTTCAAGGCTGATGGCATCATCATAATCCAGGGTGGACTGGCCGTCTATTGTGATCAAAGGGACATGGGTCAGGTCTTTTCTCCGGGGATCCTGGAAAACACCTGTATGGGTCAGGCACAGTTTTTTGCTTGCAGCTTCCACCTCCGGCGGGAATGTGGTGGGCACACCCAGGGTCATCAGGTCGATGTTTTCATCCGGGTGCCAGATGCCTGTGCGGACAAAAAAATCAAAAATGGGATCAGCAGATCCCATGCCCGCATTTTTGATCATTTGTCTGGCAATGGCGGCATTGTCTGCATCATTTCCAAACAGGTAATAGGATGTGAGTATGTCCAGCACTTCCAGGTCACACGGTTCCGGATCACAGGCGTGTGCCTGCATGGCAGTGAGCCATGCCACCCCTTTTTGAATCAGGCGTTCTTTTTTCTGTGCTTCTTTGATCTGCCTTTTTTTGGCAGCCACCTGTTCCGGGGTATAGGGTGCAAAATAAATCTGGTTGAATTTAAAATAGAGCCGGTCATTGAAAAACGCCCGGATTACCGCAGCCTCATGGTCTGCGGTCAGGGGCGGATCAAAGCAGAAAAGCGTCATGGCGGAAATGTCAATATCACCGGTTTCCTCATGGAGAATTTCCCATAATTCCTTGATATCAATCTGTTCGGACAGTTTTTTGCGGTTTTCCGTCACTGCCTGCAGGTGATTGATCAGATGGCTTCTGGATTGGTCTGTGTCCAGGCGCACCTGTGATATATGGGCAAGCCTTTTTTCAGAAAAGCTGACCTCCCGGCTGTTTTCATTGAGTAATTTGAGCTTGCCTTTTTTCTCGCTTAATATTACCGCTGCTATGATTTTCTGTTGATCAATGTATTCAACAATGCTGCCAATTTTCATGCATCAGACAATAGCAGGAAGGGGGGGCAAAGTCAAACACAGAACACAGGGGTTTGTATTGAAAAACAGGGATATCTGGGGTAGAATCCAAGTCGGTTATGGGAAGAAAAAAAAAATACAGGCCCCCCAGGTTAGGGTCGGATGAAGATTACCTCCAGGCCTTTACCCGGGAAAACGGGGCAGGAACAGGATCAGAAAACACCTGTCCCCGGCAGGTGAACCGCCACGGTCTGCCGGTTATGGACAACGGTGTTTGTGCTTCTGATACCGGGGCAGGAGAAACAGAAGATTTTCCTGCCCTTCTGGAGGCTTTTTTGTCCAAACCGGACAGGCCTGTCAGGCCATCACCCGATCCCATGCCATACCACAAGAGGATCAAGCGGTATCCCCCGCCGGAAAAAGACCTGGACCTGCACGGGTTCACCGCCCTGGGGGCGGAACTCAAGGCCAGATCCTTTTTGGTATCCTGTCAGAGGCAGGGGTACTTTACCGTGCGCATTATTGTGGGCAGGGGGCTGCATTCCGAGCTGGGACCGGTATTGCCGGATATGGTCGAAGATCTGCTTGCACAGCTCAAGGCCCGGGATATTGTGCTGGGGTTTGCCTGGGAGCGCAAAAAAAAATCCAGATCAGGGGCTGTGATCGTGTATCTGCGCCAGTTTGATGATTGATTCCCGGCAGCCGGTAACCTGGGTGTCTCCCTTACTTGTTCAACTGGTATTTTCGCACGGCCCTGTTGTGCTCTGCCAGGGTTTTTGAAAAATAATGGGTGGTGTCGTTCTTGGACACAAAAAAAAGATAGTCGCTCTGGGCAGGGAATAATGCCGCTTCCAGCGCCTTTGCTCCGGGACTGGCAATGGGGCCTTTGGGAAGCCCGTGCATCTGGTAGGTGTTGTATTCTGTTTTTCTGCGCAGATGCCGGGTTCTGATACGGCCCTCAAACTCAGGGTCCCCGTAAATCACCGTGGGATCACTTTCCAGCCGCATCTTTTTTTCCAGGCGGTTGTGGAATACCGAGGCGATGAGGGGGCGTTCTGAAGGATCACCGGTTTCCTTTTCAATCATGGATGCCAGGGTGACAATCTCCTGCAGGGTAAATCCCATACTTTCTGCGCGTTTCCGCCATTGGGGTGTGAAAACGGTAAAAAAGGTGTCCACCATTTTTTTGATAACCCGGCGGCAGCCGGTGGATTTGGGAAAATAATAGGTGTCAGGAAACAAAAATCCTTCCAGGGAGTGGGACGGGACAGAAAGGGCAGCGATAAATGCCTGATCCGTGCACAGATCCATAAACGTTTTTGTATCACAAAACCCTGCGGCTGCAACAAGAGATGCCGTTTCATCCATGTTCAGGCCTTCGGGAACCGTGAGCCGGTAGAGCCTGACTTTTCCTTTCAGCAGTGTGTCCAGTATCTGGATCGGTGTCAGATCGGCCGGTAAAAGATATTCCCCGGCCGGAAGGCGGGTGCCTGCTTTTTTATACCGGGCATACCAGGTAAACAAAAACGCATCTGATACCAGGCCCCGGGACTCAAGTGCAGCTGCGATCTGTTTCAGGGTCTGGCCTGGATGGATGGTAAAGACAACCTGGCTGTCATCTGCTGTACCGTGCGTGTGCAGCATTTTCCATGCCCAGAACCCGCCTGCACCCAGAATCAGCCCTGCTGCCAAAAGAATTGCCGCAAGCACCCGCATGCTGGTTTTAAACCGAAGTATACCGTCCCCCTGATGGTTTTATACCATTCCCCTGAAAGAGGTAAAGGTCAGGGCAATGATGCCGGCGGTGACAAGCCCGATGGAGGTGTCCTGCAGCGGTTTGGGTACCCGGCCCAGGTTGACCCGTTCCCGGACACCGGCAAACAGGATTAATGCCAGTCCAAAACCGAGGGCATAGGAGAATGCAGATACAAGGGCAGTTATAAAGTCATATTCATTGCCTATGTTCAGCAGGCAGGTACCCATGACAGCACAGTTGGTGGTGATCAGCGGCAGGAAAATACCCAGTCCCGCATACAGGCCTGGTATGCTTTTTTTCAGAAACATTTCCACAAACTGCACCAGAGAGGCTATGACCAGAATAAAGGACAGGGTTCTTAAATATTCCACATTCAACGCCTTGAGCAGGAACGTATCCACCGACCAGGTTATCATGCCTGCCATCACCATGACAAATACAACCGCCATGGCCATGCCCACAGCGGTTTCCATTTTTTTGGAGGTGCCGATAAAGGGGCATATGCCCAGAAACTGGGCCAAAATGATATTGTTGATGAAAATACTGCCGATGGCAAGTTCAAAAAGTTCCATTGATGTGCTCCTTATTTCTTACCGATCAGGTTCATGCATGCCAGCATCAGTCCCAGGGCCACAAATGCCCCTGGCGCTTCCACCATAAAAGAGAAGGGATGGTACCAGTCCCCCACTGCAAATACCGGATTTCCGCCCCATATGGTGATGGTGCCGGCCCCGATCAGCTCCCGCACAGCACCCAGCGAGGCCAGAGAAAGCGTGAATCCAATGCCGATACCAAGTCCGTCTGCAACAGCCAGCACAGGGGTGTTCTTGCTGGCAAAGGCTTCTGCACGGCCCAGTACGATACAGTTGACCACGATCAGCGGGATAAAAATACCCAGCGTCAGAAACAATGGATAGGTAAAGGCCTGCATGACCAGTTCCACAATGGTCACAAAGGTGGCAATAATGACAATATAACAGGCAATGCGGACTTTGGGGGGAATTACGTTTCGCAGTATGGATATCAGCAGGTTTGAGAACACCAGAACAAAGGTGGTGGCAAGTCCCATGCCAATGCCGTTTTCAACGGTTTTGGTCACCGCGAGTGTCGGGCAGAGTCCCAGCACAAGCCTGAAAGGAGGTATCTCAGCCCATAGTCCTTTAGTAAATTCTTTAGCCAAGGATTGTGCCATGTGTGTTTATCTCCTTTTATGCCTTATTGGATCTGTTTTAGAATTTCAGGTTTCAATTGACTGTACAGCTCCTGGGCCTGGATGGCAGCCCTGGTGACCGCCCTGGAGGTGACTGTGGCACCGGACATGGCATCAATGGAGCCGTTGTCGGCTTTCAGGGCCAGGTTGGTGTCCACAGGCTTGTTATTAAACTGGGAAACAAACGTCAGATCATCCTTGGCCCGGGAACCCAGGCCCGGGGTTTCCGCATGGGTAGTGACCCTGGCACCCACCAGCTGGTCTGAATCCAGGTTGATGGCCACCATCAGCCCGATATCTCCGCCATATCCGCCTTTGCCTGAGGTTTCAAAGGCAACCGCCTTTGAGCCGTCCTGGAGCTTACCCGGAAACATCTGGAGGGTGCCTCCTTCTGTTTCAAGGTTGAACCTTTCTTTGAGCGGATCATTTGTCACATCGGTAAAAAGGGATTCGATGGCCGGGGCTTTTTGAAATTTTAAAATCTGTTCTTCAATCCGCAGCTCGGTGCCGGATTTAACCGCTGCCAGAAGACCGCCTGAAACAGAGGCAAGCAACGTCAAAACAACAATCATGCTTATCATTTCACGCATTGTTCATACCCTTTCCCAAAGCATTTGGTCTGATATTGTCCAGAAGCGGGCTGACAACGTTTACCAGCAGAATGGCCAGAATGGTGCCGTCTGCATAAGCGCCCACATTTCTCATGAGGATGATCATGAAACCGCCCAGAAACCCGTAAATAAGCATGGGGATCCGGTTTACCGGCGAAGATGCGCTTTCTGTGATCAGGAAAAAAGCCCCCAGCAGGGTGTACCCTGACAGCAGGTGGAACAGGGGTCCTGCATAGGCATCCGGACTTGCTGCATGGAATATAAAGGCTGTCACCAGTATGCCTGCAATAAATGAGACAGCCAGTTCCCAGCGGGAATAGCCCCGTAAAATAAGATAGATGCCGCCGATGATCAGGCCCAGGCCGAAAGTTGCGCCGATGGCACCCACTTCGCGGCCCATGAACAGATCGCCCAGTGCAAACATGTCTGCAGCAGCCGCTCCCTGGGCTTTAACCGCAGCCAGGGGTGCCAACGCGGTAAATGCAAACTCATAATCCACATAGGCGGTGTCAAAATCAAAAAACATGTTCCAGGACATCATTAGTACCGCCATACCCATCAGTGTAGGGTTGAAGGGACTGGAGCCGATGCCGCCGAATATCATTTTGCCGATAAATACCGCCACAAAAGTCCCCACAAAAATGAGCCACCACGGGGTGATGGCCGGCAGCATCATGCCGAAGAGCAACCCAATCACAGCTGCTTCCAGGTCACCGATGGTGGCCGGTTTCTTGGAGATACGGTTGATCACAAGTTCCCAGAGCATGGCAGAGGAAAGCGACAACGCCATTACCCCTAAGGCAGGGGCACCAAACTGCAGGATACCGAAAATGGCGGCCGGTAAAAGGGCCAGCATATAATTGAGGTTCTTTTGGAACAGGCTGTCTCCGTCATGCCAGAACGGTGCATGGGAAACGGTGAGTTTGGTATTATTCATGGGCAGTCTCCCTTTTAAACATCTGCTCGCAGTTTGCGCAGTTCATGTTT
>JAZBPL010000078.1:0-8328 GCA_036351635.1 Desulfotignum sp. | reverse complement strand
CTGTCCTTAACCAACCCAATTTTCAATTTTCAATGACGTTATTCTGCTGAATTCTTTCTCATTGTTTGTAACTAACACCAAATTATTACTCATTGCATGGGCTGCAATAAGAAGATCAAGCGGACCAATCAATCTCCCCTGGCTTTCTAGCTGAGCACGAATTTCACCATAAAATTTTGCCGCATTTTCATCATATGGAAGAATCTCAAAAGGGATAAGAAACTCTTCCAAGCGCTTGACGTTCTGTTTTCGGAATTTGCTTTTTGAAACACCATAATGGAGTTCAGAAACAGTAATACTTGATATGCCAATTTGACCGATTTCTGTATCTTTGAATTTTTGAATAACCTCTATAGGTTTTCGATTCATGATATAAATGCATATATTCGTATCAATCAAAAAGTTCATCCAGGCCAACTCTTTCCTGTTGGGAACCAGGCTGATTCCGATCAGTCATGAAAGGTTTATCATATTTTTTAAGATTTTTTTCCCAGACACTCCATGCAGTCTTATCCTTTGGTATTAACAGAATCCCTTGTGAAATCCTTTTAATATATACTTCATCTCCTTCGAATCGATAAGCTTTTGGTAGTCGTAAAGCTTGGCTGCGACCATTAATAAATAATTTTGCAGTATCCATTTTCCCCCTCCTGTTCAATGAGCTATATCTTAGAGTATATACCGTATCAATATTTTGTCAAGCTTTCATTGAATAGGGGTTTTGCGGCGCTTTGGATAAATTCCTCCATGACATCCAACATATCCGTAAACGCCTGGCTGGTTGCCAGGGTCAGGGCTGCAGATACCCAGGGGTCCTCACAATTACCGCTCCGGCCGGAGCATGGTGTCGGTCAGCCGGTAAAACCCTTTCAGGTTTTCCAGCCAGAATGCTTCAAATACGATGTTTTCGCTGTTGAATGAGATGACCTGCCGGCGTTTTTCAGATGCATAAATGAGGAACAGCCGGTCTGTTTGGGCTTCAATATTATAGATCATGGCGGCGTGGTGGTTGTTCAGCACCATGAGATCCCCTTTTTGCAGCTGGTTTTCACCCACTTTTCTGGTATGCTGCAGCAGGTTTTTCATGGGCAGGTACCCATAATATTTCAGCCCTGCAATCTGGGCAGCCCTGGCGTAAATGGAAAAAAAAAGATAGGAATTGTCTGAGGTACCTGTGGTCAAAGGGTTGCCCCCGTATTCATAGGGAATGCCGATGAACTGACGGGCCACTGATGGGATATTCTCTCTGAAAACCTCCCGGGCCGCACCGGGAATGACCCCTTCCGGCCTGGCAGTAAAATCGTCTTTCTCAAAAGGCACCCCCCATGCAAGGATTGCATTAAAAAGGATCAGTGCCGAAATGAGAATGACTTTTTTCATCATTTTTCCTTGTATTTAAAAACGTAATATATGATATAGGATATTGGTGGAAAAAAAACAAGGCATATCCCGGAACTTACAGGGATGTGCAGTGCGTATTTTTTCATAATTTTTAAGAATGCAGATGTTGTTGAATTATGAAAATTATAACAACCCACAAAGGGACGGATTTTGATGCTTTGGCAAGCCTTGTTGCAGCCACCCTGATCTATCCCGAGGCCACACCAATACTTCCCGGCAATGTCAATGAAAATTTAAAGCCGTTTCTGGCCATTCACAAGGATCTGTTTAAGTTTTCCGCCCCCGGTGAAATCAACCTGGATATGGTGGACACCTTGATTGTTGTGGACACGCATTCCTGGGGCCGGCTGGACAACCGCCTGTCGGTTCTGCGGGAAAAACCGGATCTGGAGATCATTGCCTGGGACCACCACCTCCATGGAGACATGGCGGTGACACATGCCCATATAAAAGAGACCGGTGCCTGTGTCACCCAGCTGGTACAGCAGATTGAAACAAAAAGAACCCTGATCACCCCGATCCAGGCGACTTTGTTTCTCATGGGCCTGTACGAAGATACCGGCAATATGACCTTTGCTTCCACCCTGGCTGAAGATGCCCGTGCGGCAGGGTTTCTTCTGGACCGCAGGGCAGATCTGAATATTCTGGCCACTTTTTTGAAGCAGGCCTATGCAAAAAAACACAAAGATATCCTCTATGACATGATCCAGAAAAGTCAGGCAATGAAAATTGCAGGCTTTTCCGTTGCTTTTTCAAAGCTGGATCTCCAGGGACGGGTACAGAACCTGGCCATGGTGGTGCAGATGTACAGGGAAATAATGAATGCAGATGCTGTGTTCGGTATTTTCCGGGACCTGGAACAGGACAAATGCATGGTGATCGGCAGAAGCGGTGTGGATGAAATCAACGTCAGCCTGATTATGCGCAGTCTCGGGGGGGGAGGGCACCCCGGCGCCGGTTCAGCCCTGATCAAGGCCGCAAATCCGGAGGTTGTTCAGGACATGATTGCGGAATTGATCGGCGGCAACCAGCAGACATCGGTGATGTTGTCCGATATCATGTCCTATCCTGTTGTCAAGGTGCATGAGGATACGCCGGTGGAAAAAGTGGTCATGATCCTGCGGGACCTGGGCTGCACCGGCATGCCGGTCGTGGATGCAGATGACCGCATCGTTGGGGTGGTGTCCCGAAGGGATCTGAAGAAACTGCGCCAGTCCAAACAGATGACTGCCCCGGTCAAGGCGTTCATGACCCGGAACGTGATCACCATATCCCATGACAGAAGTGCGGTGGAGGTGGCCCGGCTCATGATCAAGCATGATATCGGCAGGGTGCCGGTGATAAAGGATGACAAAATGATCGGCATCATTACCCGGTCTGATGTGATGATGTATTTTTATGACCTGCTGCCGGATTAGCCTTTATGCATTGAGTTTTTCTCTGGCTGTGACAGCCAGCTTTTCCCTGAAGATTTTGGCATTGTGCCGGATGTCCACGGGAAAAGCCTTTTCAATGAAAATATGTGCAATGCCGGCGGTCAGCGGATTGCTGTGTGCCAGTTCCTGAAGCTCTGCAATAAACTTGTCTTTATCGGCAATTTTGCAGCAGGGCTCCACAAACACCACCGGAATCTGGCGGTTCATGGGGCCGACCCCTGTCAGGGCACTTCTGTAAACTTTTTCATGGTTGTTGAAGATGGCTTCCACAGGGATGGTGAACAGGGTTTCTTTTTCCGTGATCACCCGGTGGCTTTTACGTCCGCAGAACCAGATCCGCCCCTTGGAATCCACCCATCCCAGATCCCCCATGCGGTGCCAGACCCTGCCGTCCGGGTCCGGGATCTTGGCCAGCAGATCTGCCTCATGGTTGTTAAAATAATTTTCTGTGACCAGGTCTGCTTTTACGGTGATTTCCCCCACCTGTTTTTCCGGAACCAGCAGGGATTCCCTGATCTGGGTGATGGGTTCATCCGTGATTTTGATGATGCGTACCTGGGTGTTGTTGATGGGCCGGCCGATGCAAAGTCCGAAACCTTTTTCGGTGAGATGCCTGGTTTCGGACAGAATTTCCCGGGACCCGATGGAGATGACCGGTACGGCTTCTGTGGCACCGTAGGGGGTGTGTATCTCAATGGTATCAGACAGCAGATCGGAAAATTGGGCAATATTGGCAGGTGACACCGGGGCGCCGGCAGAAATCACCCGGCGCAGAGAGGGCAGGGTGATCCCTTTTTCTTTTCCGTATTTTCCCACACGGTTCAGCAGGGCAGGGGAGGCAAACATGTTGGTGACCCCGTGGTTTTCAATGGCTTCAATGATTTTTTTGGGGTCTGCTTTGGCCGGCTGGGTGGGATCCATGTCCGGTATCACCGCGGTCATGCCCAGGGCAGGATCAAAAAGGGCAAACAGCGGAAATGTGGGCAGGTCAATCTCATCGGATCCAATGTTGAAATGGGCCTGGATCTGTTCTATCTGGGCCGTAAAATTACCGTGGGTGTACACCACCCCCTTGGCCGGGCCTGTGGAACCGGTTGTAAACACAATGGCAGCGGTTTCATCTCTTGTTGTCTGGGCCTGGGCAAATGCCTTGCGGTTATTGCTGAGCAGCTGCTTCAATGTATGCCCACCCCAGAACCACCTGCGGCCTACGGTGACCCAGTGGGTGATCTCTTTAAAGTATCCGGGTTTCATCCGGCGCAGCACATGTGCTTTTTCAATGCCGATGAACGCTTTGGGCCGGCCCTGCTGCAGGCACTGTACCATCCGGTCGATGCCCATGCCCGGATCCACTACCACGGGGACAGCCCCCACTTTGAACATGGCAAACACGATTATGAAAAATTCCATGCCCGGCGGCACCATGAGAATGGTGCGGGTTCCCCGGACAATGCCGATATCTTCGAGGCCGTAGGCCAGCCGGTCGGAGAGCTCTTCCAATTGGCTGAACGTAAGCTGGCTGTATAGTACCCGTTTGCTTTTGTCCCTGGCTGCCGGATACACCACCGCCCGTTTGTAGGGAAATGTCCGGGCGGTTTTTTTCAGGCTTGATGCAATATTGCAATAGGTTGTCATAAAAATTTCTTTTTCAGTGTATAAAATAATCCCTGGATAAAACCTTCGGGTTCCTGTGACGGCTGGTGTGTGATATTGCCGGCCTGTTCCCTGGCAGGTGCCAGGGCATCCTGTGCTGTATTGACCAGGTCGTCATCTTTTTCTTCTATCATGGACAGTCCCTGTTCCTCGTTGACCTGGAACAGCACATACATCTGTTTGACCGTATCCTCAATTTTTGAAAATGCGTTTAACAGCCTGTCTTTTGATCTTTCCCAAACCTTTTTTTCAGCATCTGCAATTTTTTTTTGTTCCGGATATCTCTTGCCGATTTCTGCTATACGTGCGATTTCATGGTCAAACAAGGTCACCGTGTCATTGTATGCCACAAAAGCGTTGTACAGATCCGGCATCTGGTTGAAACAGAACCTGCGCATCTCTTCAGGTAAAGAGACATGGGGCATCTGGATATTTATATATTCAGGTGGTTTCTCCCCCTGGTCTGAAAAAAACCAGGCATACCCCACCCAGGCGGCGGCTGCAACCAGTGCCGGCAGCACCAGAAATACCATGAGCTGTTTGGGTGAGCGCTTTTGGAAAAGTTTCTTTGTTTTTTTTCCGGGCGGTGATCCCGCATCTTCTCCGGATCCTGGCGGGTCAGCCTGGGTGTCTGCTTTTGGCGCCTCCGGTTTCAGATCCGGTTCCAAAAGGGTCTGCTCCCCTTTTGTTTCTTTTTGTTTCTTATTTTTTTTCCCAAATCCAAGCATATCTGTGTTTACCCCGGCAGCAGAAAAAAGTCAAAACCTGATGCGCAAAAAATTCGGGGCTTCCCAGACCAGAATCCTGAGAAATCAGTCCCAAAAATCAGGTGTGCAAAAACCGGTGAATAAGATCACCGGTTTCGATAGGCTTGTCTTCAAAAAGATAATGGCCTGCATCTGCAAACAGATGGCATTCGGCACCGGGCAGCCTGCGCAGGAACTCATCTAAAAACCGGGTATCAAACACAAAGTCTTTTGTCCCCCACAAAAACAATACCTGTTCCGGCAGGATGCGTGCCAGTTGCCTGTCCACACGGTCCACCACAGGCCAGCTTCTGTCTTTTCTGGTCAAGGGAATATCCTGTACAAATTTCAGGGTGGCGATGCGGTTTTTCCAGGAGTTGTAGGGGGCGGTCAGGCCTTTTTTCGTTTCTGCAGAAAGGCGGGTATGCGCCCCAAGATAAAGGGCGCCCAAAGAGAACAGGTTCAGGCCCAGGATGGCGGGCACGGCAAACCAGTGCACATGTTTGATCATCCACAAAATAATGGGAAAGCGTTTATTTTCCGGCAGAAAAAAACCGGCTGTGTTGGTGATGACAAGCTTGTCCACCCGGTCCAGGTGGTCCAGGGCCCATGCAAGCCCGATCATCCCCCCCCAGTCATGGACAATGAGGCTGATTTTGCCTTCAGGCACTGCGTGTGCCACCAGTGCATCCAGATCCCGTACCCGGGAGGCCAGGGTATAGTCATAGTCTCCTTGATCCGGTTTGTCTGAAAACCCGCACCCCATGTGGTCCGGCACAATGGTCCTGTGGGTGTGTGACAGGCGGTGCACCAGATGGCGGAAATAAAAAGACCAGGTGGGGTTGCCGTGGACCATGAGCACCGGGGAACCTGCCCCTTCGTCCAGATAATGCAGGGCATGTCCGTTGATATCCAGAAAATGGGAGGTAAAGGGATACTGGGCTGCAAATCCCTTTGTGGACAGCAGTCTGTTGTTGATGATGCGCTCTGTTACCACTCTACCCCCAGTACATAGCAGTTGAGCCCGGAACCCACCCCCATGAACGCCACAAAATCTTCGGCCTGTAAAAATCCCCGTTCATCTGCAATGGCGGCTGTAATGGGCAGAGAAACCGAGCCAACATTGCCCAGAAAAGGAAAGGTGGAAAAATCCTTTGCCCTGTCCAGGCCCAGGGCGGCATAGAACCGCTGGTGGTGAATGGCCCCCACCTGGTGGCCGATGATCTTGTCCGGCTTGTCTTCAGACAGGTGAAATTCCTGTTTCATGGCCTGGAAGGTCCGGGTGGCAAGCTTCAGCCCGTTTTCCAGTACATCCCCGGCCCGGGTGCGCATGATAACCTTTGCATCCGTGGGCATCCCCTGGTGTTCAAATCCCCAGTAACAGAGCCCATGGTGCTGGATGGCGTTTTTCACCACCCCGCCTTTGAGTGCATGGTGCCGGATGTCTGCATCCCCCAGGGTGCCGTCGGTGAGCAGTACGGCAGCCGCCCCGGATCCGCCGGTCATGGTGGCCAAAGCCTCCTTGTAAAAATCAATGCTTTTGTGGTGATTGATTTCTGCTATGGTGGCATCCACAATCTGCCTGGCGGTCTCACAGGAAACCACCAGGCCGGCCCGGATATTGCCCAGCTCGATCTCATTGGCCACCTGGACCATGCCCGTGACCATGCCAAGACACGCGGATTTGACATCATACACATGGGCTTCGGGTCCGATGCTGAGCCGGTGGGCAACCGCGCAGGATGTGGCAGGTTCGAATCCGTCCTGGCATACCCCGCAAAACACCAGGGCCCCGATATCATCAGGATCAATGCCTGCTTCGTCAATAGCCCTTTGCCCTGCCACGGCTGCATGTTCCGCCAGGGTATGGTCCACATCCCAGTATCTGCGCTCCCTGATCCCGGTGAGCGCTTCCAGCTGCCCTTTTTCAAGCCCCATGGCATCATAGAACGGGGTGAGCCTTTCTTCTATCTGGGCGGTGGTGATGATGTGGGGGGGCAGTTCATATCCAAATGAGGTGATATACACCTTTGTGTATTTCATGTCTGTCTCCACAAGTGGTTCAAAGCATCCCGGGATATCCCGGACAGTGTCATTCCCATATCCCTGTAAAGGACGATGCGCAGGTCATCGGCAAACATATGGGCATCTGCAATAACAAACGGGGTTTGATCTGCATCCGTATACCCCATCTGTTTGATTTCAATTTCATACCGGGCTTTTTTTGTTTCCGGTGTCACCGGTCCCCGGCATTTCAAGTCGCTTTCATTGCCCGGCAGCACATCAAAATGCACCTGGTCATCCGGGCTTGCCCATCCCATGCGCTGGACAAATATCCGCAGGGCATGGGCACAGCATTCATACATCAACGTCCCGGGCATGACCGGGTCATCGATGAAGTGGCAGGTGAGAAACCAGGCATCAGGATGGATATCCGCCTCAGCAATGATGGCGCCCATGCCGAATCTGCCCCCGGTGGGATCAAAGGACAGCACCCTGTCAATGAGGTGCATGGGGCCGCCGGGCAGGTGCTGGGCCTTTCCCGGGCAGATACCGGTAAAATCCGGTCCGAACGCCCCTGCAAGATCTCCCTTGCGCAGGCTGTGCACCTGGTCGTCATTGAATGCCGTGGGAAAGACCCGAACCAGGGGGGCAAAAGGGTCGGCAGGGGCGGTGGCGGCCAGGTCCTGTTTTTTCAGGACGATTCCGCCGGAGTGTTTTACCTCCTTTTCGGTAAAAAAACCAGCACACCCGTCCCGCATGGAGATGAACAACCGGTTGCCGATAAAGCCCTGGTAATGGAAAAAGAAAAGATACACCTCCCCCTGCCTGAGGAACCGGTCAATGCTGATATGGTACTCTATGGTTTCACCGGGCCCGGGCAGGGACCGGTGAAAGGTGACTTTGGCATCCAGAAGCCGGTATCTGCGCCTGCCCTGTACAATGTGGTCAATGCCCAGCCAGGCACATAAAAACAGGTCTGCCTGGCCGGCTTCAATGGAAATGGATACCGGTGCCTTTCCACCGTCCAGATACCATGCGTCGGGCAGCACATCATGCTGGGTGATGATATTTCCCGGTCCCATAGAGAG
>JAZBPL010000077.1:0-18266 GCA_036351635.1 Desulfotignum sp. | reverse complement strand
GTAATGTGGATTCCATTGAAGTTGAGCAGGGGTTTGCCAGCGGGTGGGTGTATAATCTGTCTGAACCGTCTGATGTGATCATCACCATCACCAATGCCCAGGGAAAAACCGTAAAAACCATTGTCAAAGGCCAGCAGGAAGCCGGTACCCATTCCATTTCCTGGGACGGCAAAGACACCCAGGGAAAAGAGGTGGCAGACGGATCCTATAAATATGCAGTGGCTGCAAATTCCGGGTATGGGTTCACCGATATCCCGGCCGAGGTATCAGGGGTTGTTGAAGCGGTTGCCTACAGGAACGGCAACCCCTATCTGGTGGTCCAGGGGGCCCTGCTTTCTCCTGATTCCATCACCGCTGTTGCCGGCAGTGAAAATACTGCAGACACAAATCATTCCACCAATGAGTCCATACTCGGGTATCTGGGACAGACCATAAAGTCGGACAAGCCGGTGGTGCAGGTGGCAAACAATGCAGTTTCAGGGGCAGGGCTCGGGTTTGTGCTGGAAACACAGGAACCTGTAATTGTAAATATCATGGATGGATATGGACAGACAGTGCGCACCATTCACATGGATGCCGAAGATACCCGTGAAGGGGAGAATACGGTGCAATGGGACGGCAGAACTGATACCGGCGATCCCGTGCCTGACGGGTTGTACTACTACGGTGTTGACACCGCGTCCCGAACCGCATCTGCAAGCGTTTCCGGAGAGGTGTCCGGCATCAGAAATATCAATAATATTCAGTATCTTGTACTGGAAAATACCGGGAGACTGGTTTCTCCCTCAGCCGTAACCGGCATAAATTAATACAGCAGAATCACCACGACAACATGACAGTGTCGGGATTACACAGATAGGAGAAAGCATATGTCTTTATCAAGCTCATTGTTCACCGGTACCAGCGGGTTGAAAAACATGGGAAACGGCCTCCAGGTGGTGGGTAACAATATCGCCAACCTCAATACCATCGGATTTAAAAAGGGCAGGTCCACATTTGCAGATACCCTGTATGAAAGTGTGGCCACCCAGGCCGGTACCGGTCAGATGGGACGGGGTATGGCCCTGGGGGATGTGAGCCAGAATTTTGCCCAGGGATCGTTTGAATCCACAGGCAATACCACGGATCTGTCCATTGGCGGGGATGGATTTTTCGTCCTGCGCCAGGCCAACGAGGAAAACACCTTTTATTCCCGGGCCGGCAATTTTTTGTTCAACAAAGAGGGTCAATTGGTGAACCCGGAAGGTTATATTGTCCAGGGATGGGAACTGGATGAAGACACGGGTGATGATGTAGGCGCTATAAGGGATATCGTGCTGGATGCCTTTACCAATCCCCCCAAAAAAAGTTCCAAAGTCACCGCCATCACCAACCTGGATGCCGATGCCGCCAGCAAGTCCGTGGTGCTGTCCAACAATTGGGATGCGGGTGAAGATACCTATATGGCCGGCACCAATTATGAATACCAGACCGTTGTCAAGGCCTATGATTCTCTGGGCAGCACCCACGACATCACCATTTTTTATGATAAAAAATCCGGCACGGAATGGGAATATATTGTCACCATGAATCCGGAAGAGGATCAGAGAAATGCGGTTCAGGGAACCGACAGCAAAGGTCTGCTGGCCAGGGGGGACATCACCTTCAGCCAGAGCAGCGGAGATATTCTTAATCTGACCATGGAAAAATTCACCGGACGGCTGGGCAATTTCAATGCCAACGGGGTTAACACAGTGGATGCCATCAATTATGAAATTTTGAATTATGAGAAAATGGCCCTGGACGGATATGGTTTTGCCTTTGAGTTTGACGGTAGCACCTGGGATTTTGTGGATGAAGACTTGAGCGGGTTCATTGAAGCATCAGAAAAACCAGTCAATTATCCCAACGCCACCATTGTTTACTCCGACAACCAGGAGATCCACTTGGCATTGGATCCTGACGGTCCCACAGATGTGGATTCTGATATCAAGATCCGGTTGGATCAGGCCGCTGTGGCCACAGATTCTCTTGGGTTCGATATCAATAACAGAAACGATCTCCATGTCCAGGGTATTGAAGGCACCCGGTATTTCGGGGATACAGCAAATGACAACACCACCCTGGAAATAAATGATCCCAGCGTCATGACCCATGACAGTCCAGGGCTGGGAATCGTCTGGAATCCATTGGAGGAAAAATGGTTCTGGAGCAACCCGGAGGTTGCCGACAGTGCCGGTACCCTGGTGTCCGGTATATCCTTGTTGGATACAGCGGGTACTGCCATAACTACCACCGCAGCTATCACCGTAGTGGAAAATCCAGAGGCGTTTTCCATGTATGCCCAGGATATCAAACTCCGGTATGAAGCAGGTACCGGAACCAACGGCTGGGACTGGAATGATACATTGAAAATCGATGATTTTGATCCCAGTTTCAATTTTGTGCCCCAAAATGATCCGCTTTTAAGCATATCCGGAAATGCGGCAGCCAGGGCCACATCAACAGGGGCATCACCTTCTCTTTACTGGTTTGGGGATGAATGGTCCCTGTCATCCGCTGCTGCAGGGACAACAACGGCATCGCTGGCTCCCAGCGGGACTAATTTGGTACTGAACACCGCTGCCAGTGACAGCACCCATGCGGTTTTTGATCTCTGGTATGATGATGCAACTGCTGGTGTCTCTACTGTGGAGTATACTTTTGGATCACCCCTGTCCACATCTGCGGGGCAGTCCATTCAATTCACCATTGATCCCAAACCGCCGAAAGAGTATGCTGATGCTGTTCTGACTACTGCCGGGGCAACAACAATACCTGCAGGCGGCGTCGGTATTGATTTTGATAATGATCAGAAATTGGATATGATTCTTAATCCTACAGCAGCCGGGGCTGTGACGGATGGATATTCATTTGTCTTTACCACAGATCCGAATGTGCCGCCGCCCGAATATGCCAATGCTACTTTGAAGGGCGATCAGACCGAAGCGGTCATAGATCTGGATGGCTCAGGTAATGACAGTGACAATGATGATATCCGGTTTGTGTTCAATGATGCCTTGAGAATCGGGCCCAGTTCTCATCCCTTCAATGACAGAAGCGAAATCGATTTTGATATTCTCGGCTCCACTGCCTGGACACAAATGGATACCTCCAAGATCTCGCAATCCGGGTATTTCAGTTTTACCACTGATTTTCTCGGGGGAGAGTTCGGTGAAACAGAGACCGACATTCAGCTGGATTTCGGGTCAGTTTTTAAAGAAACCAATTTTGTCAATGATTCTTTGTCCACCACCCAGTACGCCAAATCCTCCACCACTGTTTTCCAGGATGCGGACGGATATTCAGCAGGAGACCTCCAGGGGGTAGATGTGGCATCCGACGGAATTATGACCGGTATCTATTCCAACGGACAGCTGATTCCATTGTTCCGGGTGGGGCTTGCCAAGTTTTTGAACAACTACGGCCTGTCCAACGAGGGGGGGAATCTGTTCAGGGAAACCAGGGAAAGCGGGGCAGCCATCACCAACAAACCGGGGGAGAACGGCCTTGGCACCATTTCCCCCAACTCCCTGGAGATGTCCAATGTGGATATTTCAGAGGAATTTGTGGCTATGATAACCAACCAGCGGGGATTTCAGGCCAATTCCAAAACCATCACCACTGTGGATGACATGATGTCCACCGTCATTCAGATGAAACGGTAGTCCAGATGAAACCCTGAGGTTTTTCTGAAACAATAAACACCTGGCAGCAGGCCGGCAGAATCCCCGCGGTTTTGCCGGCTGCCGTCAAAACCCTGACAATAGCAGGTCCGGCACGCCTGTCCGGACCTGCTCTCTTTTTTTCTGCCTGTTGTTTTCCCGCCGGCCTGTTCCTGCCTGAAATCCTTTGCAAATACGGTTTACACCCCTTATAATTGCTGATGCATGCAGGGATCCCGAAAAAGGCCCTCCTGTTGGCACAGGGATTGCTTTTGTACTGTACAGTGGTCTGACAGGACCTGAAAAATTCAAGCGGGTGTGAAAATATGCTACCTGAAAACATTACAAACAGATTCCGGTTCATCGGCAATATGGACAGAAGAACGCTTTTCATCCTGGGGGCTGGGGGGGCATTGGTGGTTGTGCTCCTGGCCGCTGGATCATGGTTTCTTTTGTTCCGTGCACCGGATGCAGACAAAAAAGATACAGCAGCACACACCATGGCTGCAGACATGCCGGAACAGGATCAGATTGCCGCAATGCGCCAGACAACCGACGACGTGTATTTTGCAGATATCATGACCCTGAAACCCTTTGAACAGCTTTCCCTCAAAAACAGCTCTGCCATGGGGCATGTGGATATGGATATTGTCCTGGAATTGATTGATCCCCAGGCCCGGGAAAAGCTGGCGTTGATGGAAAATCGGATATATGAAATCGTACAGGGCCAGGTGCGGGAGTTGACCTGGCTGGAACTGCGGAATCCGGAAGGAAAAATACAGCTCAAATATGACCTGATCAAACGGATTAATTCTCTTTTTTCCACACCTGTGGTGAGAAATGTGTATTTTACCAAATTTTTAATGCAGTGATGGCAACATGAGTGAAATTTTATCCCAGGACGAAGTTGACAGTCTGTTAGACGGTCTGGATTCAGGTGAAGTCGAAACCCGGGCGGACGATGAACCATCTGCCCCGGTGGAAGGGGTCATGGCCTATGATTTCACCAGCCAGGACAAGGTGGTGCGGGCACGGATGCCCACCTTTGATGTCATTAACGAACGCTTGTCACGGGAGGTGCGGGCCACCCTGTCCTCGCTGCTGCAGACCAACGTGGATGTGAGTGCCAATCCTTTTGACAGCCTGAAGTTTTCCGAATTCATCAGGAGCCTGCCCGTGCCCACCAGCCTGCATGTGTTTAAAATGGAGCCCCTGCGGGGCCACGGCCTGGTGGTCTTTGAAAGCCAGCTGGTTTACAATCTCATCGATACCTTTTTCGGGGGAGAAGCCCTGGGCAAAGCCAGGGTTGAGGGCAGGGAATTCACCACCATTGAAGAGGTGATGATCCAGAAGGCTGTGGTGGCGGTACTCAAAAACATTGAAACCTCCTGGGTGCCCATTGAACCTGTGAAAACCTCGCTGGTCCGTTCTGAGATGAACCCCCAGTTCACAGCCATTGTCCTGCCCACAGACCTGGTCATCGTCACCCGGTTTGAGATCGAGCTGGAACAGGTGGCCGGTAACCTGGTGGTCTGTTATCCCTATTCCATGATCGAGCCCATGCGCCACAAATTGTCATCCGGGGTCCAGGCGGAAATGGAGGAGATTGATACAAACTGGCGCCGGATGATAAAAGAGGTGATTCTTAATTCAGAAATATTTTTGCGGATCCAGCTGGGAAAGACCGAGATCACCGGAGAAAAGTTATTGTACATGCAGGAAGGGGATGTGATTCAGCTGGACAATGATGCCGGTGATCCGCTTTCCTGTTATGTGGACGGGCTTGAAAAACTCAAGGGCTTTATCGGGGTCCAGCGGGGATTCCAGGCGTTCAAGATAACAGAAAAAATCACAACAGAGATCGGGTGAAACACATGGTTGATGAAAACGGCAGTGATGCATCTGAAACAGAAGATGCAAAGGAAAAAACAGAAGAGCAGGAAGCACGGGAACTGGATTTTATTTTAGATATTCCTCTGGAGCTTTCCGTGGAACTGGGCAAAACCAGGATGCTGGTCAATGACCTGCTGCAGCTGGGCCAGGGCTCCATTATCGAGCTGAACAAACTGGCAGGAGAGCCCCTGGAGGTGTATATCAACCGCAAGCTCATTGCCCGGGGGGAAGTGGTGGTGGTCAATGAAAAATTCGGTGTCCGGCTCACAGATGTGATCACCCCCATTGACCGGGTGAAATCTCTGGCATCAGAGAACCAATGAATCCGGATACTGACATATGGATGGCATTTGCCAGGACCTTCGGCATGCTTTTCATGGTGCTGGCACTGCTGCTGCTGGGTCTGTATCTGGTGCGGCGGTTTTCCGGCATCAAAGGGATGAAAAACAGCCGGCAGTTTATCCAGGTGCTGGCGGTCCACCACCTGTCCCCCAAGGAGAAACTGGTGCTGGTAAAGGTGCTGGATGAAATTATTCTCATGGGCGTGACCCCAACCCAAATTTCCAAAATTGCCCTCCTGGACAAAGACAGTGATCTGCCGGCATTGACTGCTAATGACAGCACCGGATTTTCACAAATACTGGCAAGAACGGTGAAACGCGGTATGTTTCAGCAGGCACCTGAAAAACACCGGAATTTTTCGCCGGAACAGGGCCGGCCAGATGTCTGATCGTCTGCATATGCGCACCCTGGTGCCGGCCTGTGCGGCCCTGGTTTTCTGCCTTGGGTATATGGCCGCTGATGCCGGGGCAGTGACATTTCCTGTTCCATCTCTGGAATTGAATGTGACCACGGCCACCGAGCCGGAACAGGTGGCTGTGGTGCTGGAGATCATTCTCCTGCTGACAATCCTTGCCCTGGCACCGGCGATCCTGGTTCTCATGACCCCTTTTACCCGGCTGGTGGTGGTGTTTCATTTCCTGCGCCAGGCCATGGGAACCCAGACCAGCCCCCCCAACCAGGTCATCATCGGCCTGGCCCTGTTCATGACCTTTTTTATCATCAGGCCGGTGGGGCTGGAAATTTACAACACATCATTGAACCCGTATCTGGAAAGGGAGATCTCCTTTGAAACCGCTGTGGACATGGCCCAGAAACCCATCCGGAAATTCTTGCTTCTCAATACCAGGGAAGCCGACCTGGCCCTGTTTGTCAAGGAGGCGGAGATCCAAAAACCCGAGACCCGTGAAGATGTCTCCCTGCTGGTGCTTATTCCCGCCTATGTGATCAGCGAACTGAAAACCGCCTTTATCATCGGGTTTCTTCTGTATATCCCCTTTCTTGTCATTGACATGGTGGTGGCTTCCGTGCTGCTGGCCATGGGCATGATGATGCTGCCGCCCATCATGATATCTTTGCCTTTCAAACTGATGCTGTTTGTGCTGGTGGACGGCTGGCACCTGATTTCAGGGTCTTTGTTAAAAAGTTTTGGAGTATAAGCCATGACACCGGAATTTGTGATTGAATTTGCCAAGCAGGCCATTATTCTCACCATTTATCTTTCCATGCCCATGCTGGGGCTGGGGCTTATAGCCGGTCTTGTGGTCAGTGTTTTCCAGGCCGTCACCCAGGTGCAGGAAATGACACTGACCTTTGTGCCCAAGATCATCGCCGTATTTTTAGGGCTGCTGTTTGCCGCCCCGTGGATGCTGGATGAAATGACCTCTTTTACCCGGCGGGTCATTGAGAACATACCGCTGTATATCCGGTAGGGTCTTGTGGAAATACTCAACATCATTGATCCGGTTCAGTTCAAGACCTATATGATGGTGTTGATGCGCATCAGTATCCTTTTGTTCATGTTTCCCATTTTTTCTTCCAATGCCTTTCCTGCCATGTTGAAAGCAGGATTTGCACTGGTCCTGTCTCTTTTGCTGTATACGGTTGTGCCCGTGGACCTGACACGGTTTCCTGAGAATGCGGTTGCCACAGGGCTCATGATCGGTGGTGAGGCCCTGATCGGCATGACCCTGGGCCTGTGTCTGCGGATTTTTCTGGCATCCATCCAGCTGGCAGGCCAGATCATCGGGTTCCAGATGGGATTTGCCATGATCAATGTCATCGATCCCCAGACCGGGGCCAATGTGTCTATCATGGACCAGCTGGGCTACTGGGTGGGGCTGGTGGTGTTTTTGCTGCTGAACGGCCACCATGTGATGATTTCCGCCCTGGCAGACAGTTTTGTCCTGGTTCCCCTGGGGGTTTTCATGATGCCCCAGCCGGTATTGGCCAAAATGATGGAATTGATGGCACACCTGTTTCTGCTGGCTGTGAAAATCGGTGCACCGGTAATCGCGGCCCTGATGTTTGTCAGTGTGGGATTTGGTCTGGTGGCCAAGTTTTCTCCCCAGATGAATGTCATGATTGTGGCCTTTCCTTTAAAAATTGTTGTGGGCTTGTTTTTATTCGGGTTATCCCTGGAAATTATCGCCATTGTCACCAGGGATTATATCCCGGCATTCAAAAAACTGCTCATGTACCTGCTGTTGTTCATGGGCGGGGGGTAAAATATGGCTGAAGATCCTGAAAGCGGTGGAGAGAAAACCGAAGACGCATCGTCGCGCAAGCTTGGCAAGGCCCGTGAAGAAGGGCAGGTTGCCAAGAGTATGGAGATCACCTCGGTGGTCGTGCTGCTGGGCGGGGCCCTGGCCCTGTTTGCCTCGGCCTACCATATGTATAACAATTTCCTGGCGGTAATGCATTATAACTTCCGGTTTGAAAAGATACCTGCCTTTACGCCGGTGGACATGATTTACCTGCTGGCCTATCATCTGGAACGGATCGTCATCACCTGTCTGCCGCTGTTTGCAGGGGTGTACCTGGCGGCCCTGGCGGCCAATTTTGCCCAGGTGGGATTTTCGGTGTCCTGGAAAGCCCTGACACCCAAACCCAGCCGGCTGAATCCCGTCAGCGGTTTCAAGCAGAAATTCACCTCCCGGGCGGTGGTGGAGTTCGTAAAAACACTGGTCAAGGTGTTTGTGATTTCTCTGGTGGTCTATTATGCCATAAAGGGGGAACTTGTTGATATTGCAAGGCTCTATGATAACAGCACCGGTGTTATTCTGCTGTTTGTTTTAAAGGAATCCTTCTGGATACTCATAAAGGTCTGCCTGATCATGCTGGTGGTGGCCATACTGGACTATGCCTACCAGCGGTGGAAATTTCTGGAAGAACAGAAAATGACCAAAAAAGAGGTCAAGGATGAAACCAAACAGACAGAAGGTGATCCCATGGTCAAATCCCGGATCCGTCAGCTCCAGCAGGAAGCCGCCAGAAAACGGATGATGGCGGCCGTGCCTGAAGCGGATGTGGTGGTTACCAACCCCACCCGGCTGGCCGTGGCCCTGAAGTATGACAATACACAGATGGATGCACCCATGGTGGTGGCCAAGGGGGCCGGACCGGTGGCGGAAAATATCCGGCGGATCGCCCGGGAAAATGATGTTCCCCTGGTGGAAGATAAGCTGCTGGCCCGAAATTTGTATAGGAATGTCGATATCGACAATGCGGTGCCCATGGAATATTACCAGGCAGTGGCGGAACTGCTGGCATATGTCTACCGCCTGAAAAACAGGCAGGGGTAAAAAAAGCCAAATATTTGGCACCGGGTGTCAAAGAACAGATTAAAAAGGGATGGTAATGGCAGCACAGGAAACCGGCATTCTGGCAGGGCTGAGAAGAGAATCCTCGGACATTTTAATGATCGTTGCCTTTATCGGCATTCTCATGGCAATGATCCTGCCCCTGCATCCCATGGTTCTGGATTTTTTTCTGGCCATGAATATTTCCTTTGCCATCGTGGTGCTCATCACCACCATGTATACCAAAGCACCGCTGGAGTTTGCCATTTTTCCCTCCCTGCTGCTGGTATTGACATTGTTCCGCCTGTCGCTGAATGTGGCATCCACCAGGCTGATCCTGCTGCACGGCAGTGAAGGGCCCATGGCAGCCGGGGCCATCATCATGTCATTCGGCAGTTTTGTGGTGGGGGGCAACTATGTGGTGGGCCTGGTCATATTCATCATACTGGTATTGATCAATTTTCTGGTCATCACCAAAGGCGCCGGCAGGATTGCAGAGGTGGCGGCCCGGTTTACCCTGGACGCCATGCCCGGTAAACAGATGGCCATCGATGCAGACCTCAATGCCGGCATGATTGATGAAATCGAGGCCGGAGAAAGGCGCCAGGCCATTGCCAGGGAATCTGAATTCCACGGTGCCATGGACGGCGCCTCCAAGTTTGTCAGGGGAGATGCCATTGCCGGTATTATCATCACCATGATCAATATCGGGGGCGGGTTCATCATCGGGGTGCTGCAGCAGGGCATGGAAATGGGAGAAGCCCTCACCAACTATACCCTGCTCACCGTGGGGGACGGTCTGGTGTCCCAGATTCCTGCACTGCTCATATCTGCCGCAGCCGGCCTCCTGGTTTCCCGGGCAGGTTCTGATTCCCGGATGGGCAGACAGTTTGCCGCACAGCTGCTGTCCAGTTCCACACCGGTATTCATCGGTGCGGTGATCATTTTCTGCATGGGACTGATCCCGGGGCTGCCGTCTGTGCCGTTCATGACCCTGGGCCTGGTCATGGGCACCCTGGCCTGGTATTTTCTGCGGGCAGATGAAAAAGAAGAGCAGGATGCCCTGGTGGAGGCAGAAGCTGCAGCAGCAGAAGAAGCAGGTGCCGGGCAGCCGGAAGATGTGGACCACCTGCTGACCCTGGATACCATTGAACTGGAGGTGGGGTACGGCCTGATTCCCCTGGTGGACAAACAGCAGGACGGCACCCTTTTGGGGAGAATCCGGGCCATCAGGCGCCAGTTTGCCACGGAGATGGGTATCATTATTCCGCCCATCCATATCCGGGACAACCTGAATCTGAGCCCGGCCCAGTACCGGCTGATGATCAAGGGATTCGAGGCAGCCGGGTCCGAGCTTATGGTCAATCATCTTTTGGCCATGGATCCCGGGGGTGCGGCACAGAAAATCGACGGCATTGAAACCATTGAACCCGCATTCGGGCTGCCCGCCTTCTGGATCCCTGTGGACAAGGAAGAGGAGGCCAAGTTTGCCGGGTATACCGTGGTGGACAACGCAACGGTCGTTGCCACCCATCTGACGGAAATTGTCCGGAACAATGCCCATGAACTGCTGGGCCGCCAGGATGTGCAGCACCTGCTGGACAACCTGGCCAAGACAAACCCAAAGGCAGTGGAGGAGCTTGTTCCCAACCTCCTGTCCGTGGGCGCGGTCCAGAAGGTGCTCCAGAATCTGTTGCGGGAAAGAATATCCATCCGGGATCTGCTCACCATTGTGGAGACCCTGGCGGATTTCGCACCCATGGGCAAAGACCCGGATCTGCTTACAGAGTATGTGCGCCAGCGCATTTCCAGGTCCATGATCGCACCGTATCTGTCCGAGGGAAAGACACTCCAGGTGCTCACCCTGGACCGGCAGCTGGAAGAGATTCTCACAAAAAACATCAAGCGCACGGAGCACGGGTCATATCTGGCCCTGGACCCGGTCATGGCCCAGGAAATTGTCCAGGCAGTGACAAAGGAGGTGGAAAAACTGCTGGCAGTGAACACCCAGCCGGTTGTCATGACCACCCCGACCCTGCGCCGCCATTTCAGGAAACTGATAGAACCTTCTCTTCCGACAGTTTTTGTGATATCCCATGCTGAAATAGCGGACGAGATTAATCTCAAGGCCAGTGGAAAAGTGAGTCTGAAAAATGAATAAGCGCATTTTTAAAGCCGCCAATATTCAGGAGGCCATCGCCAGCATCAAACAGGAACTGGGACCCGAAGCCATGATCCTGTCCACCAGAAAAATTCCCAAAAAACCAAGGGACCCCTACGGCAGGGAAATGGTGGAAGTGGAAGCCGGCATTGGTACGCCCCTGGAAAATCATTCCGGCAACAAGGACCTGCTGGCATCCTTGAGAGCGGATATGGCGGAAATAAAAGACATGATTGCCATTGCCGGCATGGGCTCCGGCGCCCATCAGGTGTTGTGCCGCCGGTTTGAATCCACAGGCGTGCTTGCATCGTTTCTGCGGTCCGGGGTCAGCGAGGGACTGGCCTGCGCATTGATTGAAAAGGCGTCAGCCGGCATGGAGGACAATCTGGCACCGGAAGAACGTATCAGGCGCCTGAAACAGAATGTGATGCACCAGTGCCTGAACCATGTGTCGGTAAAGGATTTTTTCCGGCGCACCAATATTTCAGGCCTTCCCCATGTGGCAGCCTTTGTGGGACCCACCGGTGTGGGAAAGACCACCACCATTGCCAAACTGGCTGCCATGCTCCATTTTACGCGCAAAATGCGGGTGGGGCTGGTGTCTGTAGACAATTACCGGGTGGGGGCCTTTGAACAGCTCAAGGCATATGCCGCCATCATGGGACTGGTCTGCGTGCCGGCATTCAGCGCCGGGGACCTGGCCTGTGCCCTGGAGCGGATGAAATCCATGGACATGATACTCATTGATACAGCCGGCCACAGCCATTATGACAAAGAAAAGATCAATGAAATCCTGGCCCTGATGCAGGCGGATTTTGGTATTTCCGTTCATTTAACCTTGAGTGTTACGGCAGAATCCATTAATATGAAGGAAGCAGCACAGGCTTTTTCAGTATTCAATCCTGATACCTACGTGTTCACCAAGATTGATGAAGCCAGAAGATGCGGCAAGGTCCTGGACCAGATAAATGACATGAACCTGCCGGTTTCCCTGATCACCAACGGCCAGAAAGTGCCCGAGGATTTAATTGTGCCGGACAGACAGGCCCTGATAAAAATCATTCTGGGCAGAAACACCAAAGGAGAAATATAAGGGTGGATCAGGCAAAAGAACTGAGAAATATTGCAAAAAACGATATACTGGCAAGGAGAAAAAAGGGTATGCCATCCCATGGAAAACAGTTTCCCAGGGTCATTGCCGTGACCTCGGGAAAAGGCGGTGTGGGCAAGACAAATATCGTGGGAAATCTGGCGGTTGCCATGAGCCGAAAAGGCATGCGGGTGGTTATCATTGACGCGGATGTGGGCCTGGCCAATATTGATATTGTTTTCAACCTGCGGCCGGAATACACCCTGCGGCATGTGATATCCGGGGAGAAATCTTTGGAAGAGGTGATGATTGAAACCCGGCACGGGATCCGTATCATTCCCGGCGGATCAGGATTTGCCAGCCTGACCCGGTTGAATGAGGGCCAGAAGCTGACCCTTTTGGGGGAATTCGAGGCTTTGGCGGACCAGGCAGACATCATCCTGGTGGATACAGGGGCGGGCATCTCTTCCAATGTGCTCTATTTCAATGCCGCATCTGATGAATGCATCATCGTTGCCACCACAGAACCCACCTCGATTACAGATGCATATGCCATGATGAAAGTGATGTCCCGGGAGTACAAGAGCCGGTATTTTAAACTGCTCGTCAATATGACGGAATCAGAAAAAGATGCCAAGCGGGTGTTCGGCTCTTTGAGCAATGCCCTGGATAAATTTTTAAAAGATGTGGTCCTCACCTATCTGGGGCATATCCCTTTTGACAGAGACCTGCAGCACGCAGTGCAAAAACGCAGCCTTCTTCTGGATAAAACCCCGGATGCTGCTGCTGCAAAGGCCTTGGAAATCATTGCCGGCAGCATTTTGAAGCAGGAAGCATCCGGTCATGCCCGGGGAAACCTGACCTTTTTTATGAACAAGGTGTTTCAGACAGCCACATGACCGGATGGTTTATGGGTTTATGAAAAAAAAAATTTCAGCATCAGAGAAAAAACACCATGCCTGGCGGCAGAAAAGTATTGTTGAATATGCTTTTCTGGTAAAGCACATCGCCGCAAGGTTTGCTATGCGCCTGCCGGCCAGCGTGTTGTTTGATGAATTGATTTCAGCCGGTTCCCTGGGGCTGATCGATGCAGTGGACAAGTTTGACCCATCCAGACATGTCAGCCTGAAGACCTATGCCCAGTACCGGATAAAAGGGGCTATCCTGGATGAACTCAGGAGCATGGACACCTATTCCCGGTCCATGCGCAAAAAGATCCAGGATATCAGCCGTGTGGTCAAACAGATAGAAGATGCCAAAAAAGCCCCTGCAACCGACCAGGAAGTGGCCGATGCCTTAGGGGTGGATCTTAAGACCTACCAGGACATGCTCACCGATATCCACGGGGCTGCGGTGCTGAACCTGGATGACTTTATTAAAACAAAAAAGAACGAGGCCAATTCCCAGACCCGGTTCCAGTCCGGACTCAAGGAAGCCGATACCCCGGCCGATCATTTTGACAGGGCAGAGCTGAAGCAGGTGCTGGCCCAAACCATTGAAACCCTGAGCAGAAAAGAACAACTGGTGGTATCATTATATTATTATGATGAACTGACACTCAAAGAGATCGGAGAGGTGCTCTCGCTCACCGAATCGCGCATCTGTCAGATTCATACAGGGGTTCTGGTGAAACTGCGGGCCAGGCTCCAGGATTATTGAGCGGATAACGTAATTAGAAACACAGTGTAAAGAGGTGGCCCATGGCAGATCCCAATCAGGACCAGGATGATCTCGTATCCCAGGATGATATTGACAAACTCCTGGCGTCCACTTCCATTGAAGAGGCGGAAGAGAGCCTTGAAGCCGTGGACATATCATCTGACACAGATGATATGGGTGAACTGTCCCAGGATGACATCGACAATCTCATGGGCAGCCGGACATCCGGGGGTGAACCGGATGATTTTGAAGAACCGGGCGAACTGTCCCAGGATGATATCGACAGCCTGCTCACCAGCGATAGCGGCGATACAAAGACCGGCGGCACAGAGGATACAGAAGATGACATGGGCGAACTGTCCCAGGACGATATTGACAGCCTTCTGGGCGGGGGACCGGTGGGCCTGGAGGATGATGACCAGGAAAATGACAACAGGCAGGATAAAGATCAGGAAGATGGCGATCAGGAGATAGAGCTGATTGACCAGGCAGACATTGACCGGTTGCTCAACCCGGACCAGGACCAGGAACCACCCCCAAAATCCCCTGAAACAATGGATGCTGAAACACCGGCACAGACACAGGAAACAAAAGCAGCACAGGCGGACGGGGATGGTTTTGTCATTGGTGCGGACCAGGCAGCAGATGCTGCTGACTGCCTCATTACCCAAAAAACACTTGATACCCTGATGCAGAATGCCCCGGAAATTATTCCGGCATCAGATCCGGTGATCCTTGATGACGCAGACACGGTTGAAGAGACGGAAAATGGTGCACCGGATCAGGTGGATCTGGATGCTGTGGATATGGATACAGCAGACTGGGAAGACCCTGTGCCTGAACCGGATGCTGATGATGTTACCCAGGAAGATATCGATGCCCTGCTCCAGGACCCGGAGGAGGAAGACAGTGACCCAGTTGAACAAAGTGTTGAAAAAGACAGGTCTGAAGATGCAGAGGATATCCTGATTTCCCAGGATGATATCGACACCCTGCTCATGGCTGCCGACCAGGAAGATGAAGATATCCTGGGGAATGTTCTGGGTGATGATTTTGATGATATGCTGGAAGATGATTTTGCAGATGCAGAACTGGATGACAAAGAGGCGGAAGAGGAAGCCCGGGACAGTGACCAGGTGGTGCTGGAAAGATCG
Organism: Desulfotignum sp.; assembly: GCA_036351635.1. Lineage (GTDB taxonomy): Bacteria > Desulfobacterota > Desulfobacteria > Desulfobacterales > Desulfobacteraceae > Desulfotignum. Next base: position 2,985 of record JAZBPL010000077.1, on the reverse strand, counting down.
GATTCTGCAGATGTCGAAGCCAGTGAAGACAAAGCCCCCGTCACCGGCAGAAAATGGTACCGGTCAAGACTGCTGCTTGCTGCCCTGTGTGCCTTGCTGGTGCTGGCAATTGCCCTGCCGGCAGCCTATTTTTTGTTTTACCCTGAAACTGCGGAACTGCCGGCGATAAATGAACAGATGGCAATGGTCCCGGATGAAATGGCCATGGATGCGCTGCCCGACCCTGAACAGGTGCAGAATATTCAGGATATGGACATGGGCGTGGACAGTGTTGACATGGATCTTACAGCAGCGATACCCGGAAAAACATCCGGCAGCATGGCGCTGAAAAATTTCATTGTGCTGGCATCGGACCGGTCTGCGGACATGGCCTATATCACCCTGGACATCTCTATTGATTATTCAGACCGGCGGGCGTATGATGAAATCAACAGCAACCTTGCCTTTTTCAGGGATGTGATCTATGGCGCCATTCAGCAGAACCTGGTATGGGAAAAAAGGGATGCAGTGACACAAAACGACCTGATCAGGGGGGTTGAGGCGGAATTAAAAAAAGTGCTGCCCCCGCAGTACATTGAAAGCGTCAGTTTTCTGGATTTTAAAACCAGCTAGGAGATTTATGCATGACCACGATTCCCGGACACAACCAGATAATCCAGCAGTCAGGTATCGCCCAGGAAATCAGCCAGCAGGCCCATTCTTTAAAACCATCTCCGGACCAGGCCGCTGTTCAGCAGCAGGCCCAGGAGCTCCGCAAAAATTCTTCCGTACTGGCATCTGACGAATCAGAACGCCTCAAGAAAAAAAAAGAAAAACAAGACAAGCAGAAGCGCGGGCAGCAGGATGACCAGCGCCGGCAGACCGGCAGAACAAAGGCGGCACAGCATGCAAGCCGGCTGGAGCAGGATCTGGACCTGGATCCGGATGCACCAGGGCGGATTTTGGATACAACCGTATGACGCAGTTATTTTCCCTGGAATTTCTGGCGGCTGCCCTGTGTATTGTAAACGTTTTCATGTTTATCGCCCTGGGGCTGATCCTTAAGCGCATCAGCAGCCGTTTTAAAGACAGCGGCATCTCCGGCGGACTTGACCCGTCTGCAGTATCATACCAGGCAGGACAAGCAGAGGAAAATCTGGATGATGAAAAAGCCGGCAGATCAGCAAAAGATATCATCGAGATGCTCACCCCCCTGGTCAATGAAGCAAAAAATGCGGCCGCAAGTTTTGACAGCCAGATCCGGGAAAAACGCGGACTGATCAAAAATCTCAATGATGCCCTGGATTCGCGGATTATCAATATCAACCTTTTGTTGTCCAGGGCGGATGCCCTGCATAAAAAAATGGAAGACCAGCAGAAAACATTCCAGGAAGATCCGCCCGCACGGACCTTTTCCAGCCCCATGCCGTCCGGCGGCACCACCCTGGTGGACCAGCAGAACCAGATCATCGACCTGTATTTTCAGAAAATGGATGTAGACACCATTGCCCAGAAACTTTCACTTCCCAAAGGGGAGGTCCAGCTGGTCATTGACCTGAAAGAAAAGTTCATTGCAATGGAGCAGGCATGACCATCTCCGCAGTGCAGACTGCCGGTTCAAAGATGACCGTTGTCAGTGAAAAAGGACAGGCAGCCGCTTTTTTGGGACATGAAAACAACCGGACTGTTCAGGCCAAAGTGCTGCAGGTGCTCCCCCCGGACCAGGCCCGGCTGCGCATCAACGGGCAGAAAATCAGTGTAAAAACCCGTGTACCCCTGCATGCCGGTGAAGAGATCCTCCTCAAGGTGCAGGCCCACAAGGGTGGGTATGTACTCAGGCTTACCGGGCCGTCCTTGTCCGGCAAGGCAGTGAAACCGGACCTGCTGCTGCAGTTTTTTTCCCGGCCGGAGACCCTTTCCACATTGTTTCGCACAGACCAGACCCCCCTTTCTGACATTCTGGAAAAAATGGCGTTACAATCCAGCCGGCGGGATGACGCTTTTTTGCCCCGGCTCATGGACAAAGGGGGGCTGCTGCTGGAAAAAAAACTGGCAGCGGTGCTGCAGCAGCAGGATCAAACAACTGCCACCCGGGGGGCGGACAGACAATCGCCTGGCCAGCAGGTGCAGGGCAAACAGGGGCTGCAGGGCCCCCTGCTTTCTGAACAGCAGGTGGCAAAACTGCTGAATAGCTTGCTGGCAGAAGATTTCAAAGGGGCGGTATTAAAACAGGCCCTGTCCCCGGGCACGGGGGCAGAAGCAAAATCCAGAGGTGCAGCAGGGCTTTTGCAGACCCTTGAGAACCTGCAGCTGCTCAACAGCCAGAGCGGGGAATCAGGGCGGTATATGCTGCCTTTTCCCGTGCTGGCAGATGCCGGGTTCACCCTGGGACAGCTGCTGGTGGATGTGGGAGAAGACAAAGACACTGCCCCGGAAAAAAAGATGGTCCGGGTATCTTTGCTGCTGGACATGAGCCGTCTGGGACCGGTGCGGGCTGATGTTGCCATTCTGGACAAGGCAGTTACCGGCAGGTTCCTCTTGGAAAATGAAGATACCCGGGCATTTGTGGCATCCATGATACCGGTGTTGAAAAAACAGATGGCTGACATCGATTTTCAGCTTGTGAAAATGGACTGCCAGGTGGCGGCACCGGCAGATATTGCCCCCAATTGTCTGATGGAAACCCTGTTCACGCGCAACGATGACCAGGTCCTGCATATTGTGATCTGATCCCATGGCCAAAGACCCGGTAAAGAAAGCTGTAGTCCTCACCTATGACAGGGAAACAGATCCCGCCCCAAAGGTCACGGCCAAAGGCCAGGGACAGGTTGCCCTGAAAATCATTGAACTGGCGGAAAAACACGGTATTCCCGTCAAAAATGATCCTGATCTCATGGAAGTGCTCTCCACCCTGGAGATCAACCAGGAAATTCCAGAAAATATCTATGTGGCTGTGGCGGAGCTGCTGGCCTTTGTGTACGGCATGAACCAGAAAAAAGGCCCCGG
>JAZBPL010000076.1:0-3536 GCA_036351635.1 Desulfotignum sp. | reverse complement strand
TCTTGAATTTCAACTATTGCTTGTGTTCTCTGTATATGACCAGGCCTGCAAAAATGCCGGCAGCACTTCCTGCACTGTTGAGAAGGATGTCCAGCAGCCCGCCATACCGGCCCGGCACAAAACTCTGGTGCAGTTCATCCAGGCATCCGTAGCCAATGGCGATCAGGAGGCTGAAAATGACGGCCTGCCGAAACGGGCGTTCACTGTGGATGAAAAACCGAAACCACAGAAATGTCAGGGTCCCGTAAAGCGGGATATGCAGCAGATTTTGAATCCCCGGGTCAAGGCTGGTGAGAAACGCAATATTATCAGGCCCCCCATCCATGGGAATGGAAGAGAGGATAAAAACGATCCCCATCAAAATCAGGGGCCATATAATCGCTGTGCTGAATTTTTTTGTTTTCATCTCATAAATGTTTGGGGTCAGAAGTTAACTTTTTTACCTTTTTTTTGTGGTAAGATCCTTCATCATGGAGATCTGTCATCTGCTACACGCTCTTTGGCCAGAAAATTTTCAGAATTATGATATCCCAAATATCCCGAATATGATAATTTCCAAAAAAGGTAAAAAAGTTAACTTCTGACCCCCAGTGTTTCTGTGAGCATGGCTTTGAGCTGGGTGCGCCAGTGGACAGGGGGGACATCCAGGGCCTGGAGGGTGGCGGTTTTGTCCAGGACACTGTACATGGGCCTTTGGGCCGGGGTGGGAAAGGCTGCGGCCGGAACCGGCTGTATGGGGACAGGCGTTTTGATCAGACCCAGATCCAGGGACAGTTCCTGGATGGCAACGGCAAAATCGTACCACGAGGCCACCCCGGCATCGGTCCAGTGGAAGATGCCGGACAGGCTTTTGCCGGCTGCCTGCCACACGACATCGGCCAGGCCCCTGGCCCAGGTGGGGGTGCCGATCTGCTCATCGATCACGGTGAGGGCAGGTTTTTCCTTCATGAGCCGGAGCATGGTTTTGACAAAATTGGCCCCGTGGGCCGAGTACAGCCAGGCCGTGCGGATGATCAGGGGGGTGTCCAGGGTTTCCAGCACCGCCTGTTCTCCCCTGAGCTTGGTCCGGCCGTATTCCGATATCGGGTATGGCGTGTCTTCGGGCAGCCAGGGTTTGTGATTTTTCCCGCTGAATACAAAGTCCGTGGAGATGTGGACCAGGTGTATGCGGTGTCTGCGGCACAGGCCTGCGAGTTCCCGGACAGCCAGGTGGTTGATGCGCTCTGCCAGGTCCGGTTCAGTTTCCGCCTTGTCCACGGCAGTGTAGGCGGCCGCATTGATAATGCAGTCCGGCGCAGCAGCCTGGATGCACTGCTGGATGCTGTCTGATGTGGTGAAATCCACCCTGGGGAAATCACACAGGGCCAGATGGATCCCGGCCGGACAGGTGCGCTGCAGTTCCCATCCCAGCTGGCCGTTTGCTCCCAGAACAAGGGTTTTCATTGTGTTTTTTCCAGAAGGTGCAAAAGGTATTGGCCATACCCGTTTTTTTTCATGGGCTGTGCAATTTTTCCCAGCTGTTCGGCGGTTATCAGTTTCATGCGATACGCAATCTCTTCAGGGCAGGCAATCTTCAGGCCCTGGCGGTCTTCCACCACCTTGATAAAGGTGGCGGCATCCAGCAAAGATTCATGGGTGCCGGTATCCAGCCAGGCCATGCCCCGGGAGAACAGTTCCACATTCAGGGTGCCCTGTTCCAGATAGATTTTGTTGACATCTGTGATTTCCAGCTCGCCCCGGGCAGACGGCGTGATCTGCCCGGCAATATCGATCACTGCATTGTCATAAAAATACAGACCGGTTGCCGCGTAATTGGATCTGGGCTTTTCCGGTTTTTCTTCCAGGCTGGTGACACAGCCGGTATCGTCAAATCCCACAACGCCGTAGCGCTGGGGGTCTTTCACATAATACCCGAATATGGTGGCCCCCTGTTCCTGCTGTGCAATGCACTGGAGCCTTTCAGACAGCCCTTCCCCGTAAAATATGTTGTCCCCCAGGATCAGGGTGACCGGGTCTGTGCCCACAAAATCCCGTCCAATGATAAACGCCTGGGCCAGGCCGTCCGGAGAGGGCTGGACCGCGTATTCCAGTGAGATGCCCCACTGGGAGCCGTCCCCCAGCAAATGCTTGAAGTTGTCCAGGTCGTGGGGGGTGGTGATGAGCAGGATCTGTGTGATGCCCGAGAGCATCAGGGTGGACAGGGGATAATAGATCATGGGCTTGTCATACACCGGCATGAGCTGCTTGCTCACCGACCAGGTCAAAGGATACAGCCGGGTGCCGGACCCGCCGGCCAGGATAATGCCCTTGCGCTTGATGCGATTCGCATGTGTTTCTGACGGACGGAATGTCATGCGAACACCTCCGCAGTTTCCAGGGGCTGACCGCCACTGTCCTTTTGGGAGAGAACAGGGGGTGCATGTCCGGTCAGGGGCCAGTTGATGCCGATGAACGGATCGTTCCAGAGCAGGGTGCGCTCATGCGCGGGCGCATAGTAATCTGTACATTTATAGGTGAACTCCGCTGCAGGGCTCATTACGTAGAACCCGTGGGCAAATCCCGGCGGGATCCAGAGCATGTGTTTGTTTTCCGCCGACAGAATGGTGCCGGTCCATCTGCCGAAAAATGAAGAGGATTTTCTGATATCCACAGCCACGTCAAACACCTCTCCGGACACCACCCGGACCAGTTTGCCCTGGGGCTGCCGGATCTGGTAATGAAGCCCCCGTAATGTACCCTGATTTGATTTGCTGTGATTGTCCTGCACAAAGGCGGCCGGACCGATCTGTTTCTGGAAGACATCCTGCCGGAAGGTTTCCATGAAAAACCCCCGAAGGTCGCCAAACACTTTGGGGGTTACCAGCACAACATCAGGAATATCCAGTCGTGTAAATTTCATTGTAATTCCTGTAAAATAATTGGCAAAATAATTGGGGTCAGACCCCATTTAATCCCCTGCAATGATAATGGCCGGACCCTGCTGACCGCCTTGAAATGTGTTGCCAAAGATGGTTTTATCACGTATATATTTTATGGTAACGGTTGTTTCAAGGAGGTCCTGATGCCCCTTTTACAAGAAGATATGGATATTATCAAGTCTAAGTTCGAAGAATGGCTTGCCGAGCTTGCCCCGGAGCTGAAACCCGGGGTGTATGATCTGGAGTTGCGCAACCGCATGCTCAAGGTGGAAGAAGTGGCGGTACATCATCCATTGTTATTAATATATAAGCTTCCTTCATATTCTCTTCCAGTTCCTTTAAGGTCTTGCCTTGGGTCATAATTTCCGGGCGATCAAGTAGTTTTCCCACCCAAAATTTTTCTCCTTTCCAATAAATCATATTCAAATTCGTTTCCATTATTCATCTCCATTTTGGTTTCAGTTAATGTCCAAAACTTTTTTGCCAAAGGGTCGGCATCATGATGATCTGCGCCACTGTCTGCATTATACCCGGCTGTTTTCCTGTTTTGCCATGGTGAAATTTTACCCGGCATGGCTTTTCCAGTCAAGGTATATGTTTTTATGGAAAGATCCTCTG